>NZ_JBEZGA010000009.1:0-252501 GCF_040649715.1 Micromonospora sp. NPDC048887
CAGGGCACCCAGTCCCACATCGACCTGACCGACGAGCAGACCGCCAACGTCAAGGCGATCATCGCGGCGACGAAGAAGGCCGGCATGGACGAACGTGCCGCCGTCGTGTCGATCGCCACCGCCCTGCAGGAGTCGAAGCTGGAGAACCTCGGCCACCTCGGCGACCGTAACGACCACGATTCGCAGGGCCTGTTCCAGCAGCGTCCCTCCAGCGGCTGGGGCACGGTGGAGCAGATCACCGACCCCGAGTACTCCACGACCGCGTTCCTGAAGGGTCTCAAGCAGGTCGACGGCTGGAAGGACATGCCACTGACCAAGGCCGCCCAGACCGTCCAGGTGTCGGCCTATCCCGACCACTACGCCCAGTGGGAACAGCAGGCCGCCGACCTCGTCGCCCAGCACTGGAACAGCTGACCCGGCGGTGACCGGGGTCACGACGAACGAGCGGAAGAACCGTGACCCCGGTACCGTTGTGCAGAGCGTCGGTGTGTTCAGTGTCCCCGGGCCTCACCTAAATTGCCTTCGCGGAATACCGTTCGGCTGGAGCCGCGTCGCGCCACTCGCCGAGAGGCGACATGCACACCGACGCCGACTCCGCCCCCGGCCCCGGCCGGGGGCGGAGTTCGTCGCGCCACCGATGATCTGTCCAGCCGACGACAGTTGCTTGTGATCACCCGCCGGGCTGTGATGATCTCACCGATGTGCATGCATGGACGTGGGCGCCGGACCTGACCGGCGGCCGCTCGCCTGGACCCCGCCCCGCTCCCCGTCGCCCGAGTTTTCGCTGACCCATGGCGTTCGACGCCGAGCGTTACGACCGCGAGGTCATCAAGCCTCTGCGGGGTCACCACGGGCGCCTTCCCCCCGGTGACCTTGCCGCCCGCTACGCGGTGGAGCCGGGCTGGACCCGCGCGGAACTGATCCGTCACCTGACCGTCGTACGCCGCTTCTGGCAGGACAGCGCCGTCGGACCGGACAGCCGGGCGGAGATCTGCCGGCTGCTCATCCGGGCCGACGAGGAGCTGATCCGCACCGTCGGTGACTCCATGACTGATCCGGCCTGGTGGCAGGAGCACGGCGCCAGGGCGTCGCGGCCGCGGGAATCGATGCGGAGGCGAATACGCGACGCGATGGCGGAGGCCCGGCACTTCGCCGCGCCACCGCCCACCACGGGTCCGGCGCCGGTGAGGGCAGGCGGCGGCGCGGTGGATCCGTCCTGGCAGGCCGAGGTCCGCTCGTTCGTCCTGGCTCGCCTGGAGGATCCGGCCGGGGCCACCACGTCCCCCGTGCGACCTGCCGACACCGCAGGGGGAGCAGGGGCGGACCGCGAGTCCACCACGGCCGGCGACACCGGGTCCGCCACCACGGCAGGAGTCCCAGAGCTGACCGTGTCGGTGCTTGGTGCTCGCGGCGACCGGTGCCGGGTACGCGTGTCGTGGCCGGACGCCGGTGGCCGAGAGGTCCGCGTGCACCGCTGCGCCTCGCCGCCGCCCTGGACGGTGGGTTCCGCGCTGCCGATGACGGTCTTGGACACCTTCGGCGAGGAGCTGACCGGCGCCAGGGAGACCAGTGACGGTGAGACCGGTTTCGTCGCCGAGGTCCCCGTCGGCTACCACCTCTACGTGCCCTTCGTGATCGACGGGGAGCGGCTGACCGCTGGCCGGTTCGTGGCGCTCGGCATCGCCGAGCCGGTGCGACGGCTGCAGGCGGAACGGCGGGGCGAGGACGTCGTCCTCACCTGGATCTGGCCGCACGGGGCGCGGCGGGCCGTCGTGGAGTGGCCCGCCCCGGGCGGGACCATGCGTCACGAGGTGACCCGGTCGGCCTACGCCGGCGCGAACGGCTTCCGGATCCCCGCCGGCACACGACAGTCGGTGGCCCGGGTCGTCGTCGTGACGGACGTCGTCGGCGACGAGGTGCGGTCGGCGGTACGGGAGGTCACCCTGCCGGCGCGCCCGGTGGCTGTCTCCTACTCGTTGCACCGCAGCCCGCTCTGGCGGGCGGGACGACGGCGGATCACCGTCCGGCTCCAGGCGGACGCCGTGCTCGTCGGCGTGACGGCGACCGTGGTGCTCGGCTCGGAGCCCACCATGCCGGGAAGCGTCGAAGAGGGGTCCGTGCTGGCCGTCGCCGAACACCTGGAGCTGCGCCCCGAGCGGCCGCACGACCTGGAGGTGGCGGTGCCGTCGCTGCCGCGGCGCGCGCATCCGTACTGGATCCGCTGTTTCGTCCACGGCCCGGTGCCCACCGTGGTCGCCCTGCCCACTGTCGGATCGATGAAGGTGACCTGAGTTGTCTGAGGTGGTATGCCCGTTCTGCTATGAACGCATCGACGGCACGGCGTTGTGGTTCCAGTGTCTCGGCCAGGGCGACGCCGACCATGACGGATGCCGGACGCGGGTCGACGAGCAACGCCGGCGCAGGACCGGGTTCGGCTCGGCGGTACTGCCCACCTTCGCGCCGCCCCGTACCCAGCGGTTGCGTCCGGCACGCCTGGCGCTGTGCCCGCACTGCGGCGGGCGTACCGGCGTCCGCGCATGCCCGGAGTGCCACACCCCGCTACCGCCCAACTTCGGGCACTCGGCCAGCCCGATGATCGCGATGTTCGGCGGTAAGGGCACCGGCAAGTCGGTCTACCTGACCGTGCTCGCCCGGCAGCTGCGCTCGGCGGAACTGCGCCGGCGGTTCGGCGCGGGCATCCGGATGACCGGCGACCGGCAGGGCGGGTCGGAGTCGCCGTCGCGCTGGCTCGCCGACAACGTGGAACGGATGTTCACCGAACACAAGCTGCCGGCGCAGACCGCACCGAACCGGGAACGCCGTCGCGAGCCCCTGGTCTTCGAGTGGCGCAGCGAGCACCGCAAGTGGGGCCGCACCACCTACCGCACCAGTTACCTGTCCTTCCACGACACGGCGGGGGAGGACGTCGGGAGCCTCAGTGGCGCACACGACCTGGCGTACGTCGGCGCCGCGGACGGGCTGATCCTGCTGCTCGACCCGTTCATGCTCCCGGAGGCCCGGGAGCGGCTGCGGCTTCCCCGATCCGCGATCCGCTCCACCGAGGAGACCATCGAGGTGGTGGACCGGCTCACCCAGAGCCTGCGCGCCAGCACCGGGGTCAGCGGGAGCGAGCGCATCGGCAAGCCGGTCGCTGTCGCGTTCGCCAAGATGGACGCCTTCTTCGACGTCCTGGGACGGGAACACCCGCTCTGCCAGGAGCCGCGGCCCGGGCCCGCGTACGACGAGCGGCTGGGCCGGGCCACCCACGAGGCCGTAGCCGCGTTGCTCCGCAGCTGGAAGGGCGACGACATCGAGCAGCTCCTGCGACAGAACTACCGGACGTTCCGCTACTTCTGCGTCTCCGCGCTCGGCGCGCCGCCCGACTACGACAACGCGCTCGTCGAGCCCGGCGGTGTCCGCCCCTACCGGGTGGACGAGCCGCTGCTGTGGCTGCTCAGTCTCAACCGGTTCGGCGTCGTGCCCCGGCAGGACTGAATGACCGGGCGGTTCGACACCCTCATCTACACCGACTGCCGCGAAGGTCAGGGGCTGCTCGGCACACCGGGACTGCAATTCCAGTCCCGGTCCACCGGCGCGGACCAGGGCGCGGAGGCGGTGGTGCAACACTGCCTGCTCTACGAGCCGCCGCCCCGGTGGATGCGGGAGCGGCGTGCGGCAAACACCTATCCCGTCTCCTTCGCCCACGTCTGGGACGGGCTCCTGGCCACCGCGACCGGCGTGTACCTCGGCAGGGAGAGCGGCGGAGGGCGCGAGGGCAACCATCTCACCCACGCGATCGTGACAAGCGACCCGGCCTCCTACGGCCTGGTCCGCCCGGCCCAGCTGTTCGGGGCGCCGTTCTGGACAAGCGAGCCGGCGGACGGGCCCGGCTGCCCGCCGATCGAGGCGGGCTGGCAGCCGGGCCCGTTGGGCGCGGTGGACGCCCAGGCGTTCGTGCGTGGATCCCCGGAAGGCGCCGCTCTGCTCACCGCCCTGTTGTCGACCCTGCGGGACGGCGCCGGCCGGCGGATCCTCTTCGTCGCGCAGGAGCCGGCTGAGGTGCTGCGCTGGGTGACAGCTGTGACACTGCTCCTGCCGCAGCGGGTCGCCCTGCGGACCGGCTTCAAGGTGTTCACGCTGGACCCCGCGTATGCGCCGCAGCGGATCCTGGCCGTGCATCCCGACTGGGCCGGCCCGGCCGCCGACCTCGACAACGACCAGGGGTTCCTGGTGGTCGACCTGGTCCGGCAGGTGTGGACACCGACGCCCGAGACGCCCGAGGCACGGTGGTGGACCGAGCTCTTCCTCACCGAGGACCCCCTGGACGTGGTCGACGCGGTGGAGGTGGCGGCCGCGGCCGGGCTGCCCGGCGAGGCCGGGACCGAGGTGGCGCTGGCCGCGATCCTGCGTCGCCTGCCCGAACGGGAGGATGTCGGGCCGCTGGTTTCGTGGCTGCGGCACGGGCCTCCGCCGCTGGTGCGCCGGTACGGCGGCGGAATCGTCGACCTGCTGCTGGAGCACGTCGACCGGTGGCCCGCGAGTGTGTTGCGCGACCTCGACGAGGCCGGCCGGACCGTCACCCCCGGCCGGCACGCGGTCCGGGTCCGGACGGCCCTCATCGACGCGGAGCGGCGGGAGGTGGCGGCAACGGGACGGGTGCCGGACGAGCCGGCGCCGCCCGCTCCGCCGGCGTGGACCCGGGACGACGAGGAGCGGGCGCTCCGGCCGTGCGTCGAGGCGCTGCGCACGGCGCCGCCCGAACAGTTCGACGCGCTGCTGCGGCTGTGCGGACGGTTCGGGTTGCGGCCCTCGGCCGCCGACCTGCGCCCCGGCCTTTGGCAGTTCGTCCTGGACTGGGCGGACCATCCGGACCGTCCGTACGAGCCGCAGACCTGGGCCTGCGCGGACGAGGTCGTCGGTCTGCTGCGACAGGAACTGGGTCGGCGGCTGCTGGCGGAACCGGCGGTGGCCGGCGTGCTGGGCGACCAGTGGTGGGACGTGCTGTTGCGGGAGCCGATGCGACTGGACGAACCACTGGATGCCGCCGTGGTGGCGGCCGCGCTGCGGCACCTGCCCAGGTCGCAGCGGTACGACCTGGTGGGTCAGTGTCTGCGGACCGCGATGGCCGCACCACAGTGGATGTCGATGATGAACCGGACGGCGGCCGTGCTGTGGAGTGCACGGCCGGTCAGTCGGGTCGAGGCCGACCTGCTGCGGCGGACGGTGCCGGCGGGCACGCCGCTGGACCCCCGAACCTTCCACGTCCTGGGCATCACGGTGCTGAGCTACCAGGCCGACCCGGAGTTCGTCGACGCGGCCCAGATCCTGGTCCGGCACGGGCTGTGGACGCTGCCTCCCGAGGTGGCGCAGGCCGTCGACGGGTACCGGGCGCTGGATGTCGTACGTGATCAGCTGCGCTCCGACCGGCCCGACCTCGGCGCGCTCGGCCAGGCGGCGGCACGTCTCCCGCCCAAGCTGGTGGAGGTGCGGACGCCGGAGCTGTGCGACAAGGTTGTGGCCTCCCCGGCGGTGGCCGCCGCCGTCATGGTGCTTCTGCACGCGCCCCGGCTGGCCGAGGCGTGTTCGCGGAAGCTGCGCGCCGAGCTGGGCATGAACTCCCGGCCGGTCCACGTGGTGCTGGCCTTCGTCCTGGTCAACGCCGAGCAGCAGTCGGCGCAGATCGCCACGATGATCCAGGCAGGGGTCCGGACCGACCTCGACCAGCGGGTCCGCACCGCTGTGGCCCGCTGCTCCCAGAAACGCCTGGGCGAGATGACGGTGCAGGCCGAGAGCCTGGGACCGAAGTGGTCGGAACTCTGGAACGCCCTCGTACGGGCCGACCGGCGAAGGCTGATGCGCTGGCGGCGCGCGGACGGGCGGTGACCGTGTCCAATCCGGCCGTCCTCCTGCTGACCGCGCTCGTGGTGCTCGTCGTGCTCTACGGGCTGGCCACTGTCACCATCGCGCCGTTGACCGTCTACGCCCTGCTCGGCGGCGTCCTGGCCGGGCTGGCCCTCGGCCTGGCCGAGGCGGTTGCCGTGTTCGGCGGGGTGGTGGACGTCCCGCGCGTACGGACCCCGCACGACGAGTTCACCGCCCGGCTCCCCCGGGGACGCCGGCCTGACTACGCCTGGGTCCACTACGCCCACCGGCAGGCCGGGTACGACCTTCGGCACCTGGCGGAGCGTTGCCACGGCCGGGTCGGCGGCATGTGGCGGCGTGGCTGGCAGGACCTGCCCACCATGCCCCGCTACCACCTGCGACTCCAGGGGCCGGCACGCGACCCGGACGTCCCGCGCCCCGCCGTCCGGTCGAGGACCTGGACGATCGTCCTCTTCTGGCCCCTGCTCGCGCTGCCGGTCGCCGGTCTGACCGGGCTGACAGTGGGGGTCGTTGCCGCGCTGCTCCTCGTCGGCGCGGTCGTCGCCCTGGTGGCGGTGCCGGCCTGGTTCTGGACCCTGGCGGTGGCCGCCTTGTTACGGGCGGGCGAGCGCCGACGCCGCCGTCGGCGCGGCACTCGTCTCTGCTGTCCGCGTTGCTACTTCCTCATCGACCTTCCCGAGTACCGGTGCTCGGGCCGGCACGGCCGGGACGTGCCGGCGGGAGCCGAGCGGCATCGGATGCTCCGTCCCGGGCTTCAGGGTCTCCGGTGGCGCCGGTGCGGATGTGGACGGAAGCTGCCGGTCGGGCCGGCCGCGGCCGGCCCCCGGCTGCCGGCGTACTGTCCGAAGTGTCAGACGTCTCTCGCCGATGGCAGCGGGGCGAGCAGCGAGGTGCGGATCGCGCTGTTCGGCGCGGCGGCAGCCGGCAAGAGCACGTTGGTGGAGGCGCTCACCGCCGGGCTGGTCGCCCACTTCCCCGGCGGGCAGTGCCTGGTGAGCCGGGTGGAGGGCGGGGGACAGCCGCCGCGGCCACTGGTGGTGACCGTGACCGTCCAGGGCGGCACCGGGACGGCCCAGCGCCTCCAGTTCTTCGACGCTCCCGCCCGCGGGCTGCTCGACCCCGTCGTCTGTCGTTCGTACGCCTACCTCTACGGCACGCGGCACTTCGTGTTCGTCCTCGACCCGCTGGCCGCCGGGCTGGTGGGTGGCGTCGACGTGCCGGAGCCGTGCGATCCGCTCGACGCCTACGAACTGGTGGTGGGATGGCTGCGCAACCGGGGGGTCGACACCGGGCGATGCCGCCTCGCGGTAGTGGTCTCCCGAGCCGACCACCTGCGGCGCCTGCTCGGTGGCACCATGCCGGCGCCGGACCGGGTCCGCTCCTGGCTCGACGAGCGGGGACTGGACCAGTTGGTGATCACGGCCGCCCGGGACTTCGCCCAGGTGGGTTACTTCCTCAGCGGCCGGGACGAGCCGGCCCCGGTGGAGCCGCTGCGTTGGCTGCTGCGCGGCCGGCCCGGGGTCGGTGCGGAGGTGGCCCGTGCGCTCCGCTGACCTGCCTCCCTCCTACCGGGCATACCGGTTGGTGATCCTCGCCCTGACCGCCGCCGCGACGGGCGCGGGGACAGCCTGGTCGGTGCGGGCCGGGCTGCCGCAGGGAGCGCAGCGCTGGGCGGCGCAGTTGCTGGAGACCTTCTGGGCGGTGTGGACGGCCCTCGACTAGGACCCCGGCTGCCCTGCGGCCCCGCCGGCCTCGCGGAGCAGCCGGGCCCGCTGCCGGTGCCGCTCGGCCGTCGCAGGCTCGCCCACCCGGTCCCAGGTCTCGGCGAGGTCCTGGTGGTTGGCCATCAGAAGGGCGCGCAGGCTGGCGTCGGCGGGGTCCTCCCGGAACAGCCGGGCCAGCACGTCCCCGGCCTCGGTGAGCGCCTCGATCGCCGCCTCCACCGGGCCCGTCTCGGCGAGCATCCACGCCTGCTGCCGCAGCACCTCGGCCAGGTCCCGGCCACGGCGGGACGGGTCGCCGGTGGCGAGCTGGCGGTGCAGGACGACCACCTCCCGCAGCACCGTCGCTGCCTGATCCGCCCGGCCGGTGGACCGCAGGAGCATGGCCTGGCAGTGGCGTGCGGTAGCCATCTCCGCCACCGGCGCCGGAACCGTGGCGCCGATCAGGGCCACCGCCTGCTCGCAGGTGGCCAACGCGTCGTCCGCCGCGCCGAGGTCGGCGAGGTCCAGGGTCTGTCGGAGCAGCGCCCGGGCCAGCGCGACAGCGTGCCGGTCCGGCTCGGCGGCGTACCGCTCCCGGTAGCGGCGGACGCACTGGTTCTCCACGGCCAGGGCGGCGGCCGGGTCGCCGCTGCGACGGTGCAGCATGGCCAGCGTGGCGCGGGCCTCGTTCAGCAGATCATCACCCTCGGGCGCCCCTGCCGCGACGACCTCCTGTCCGTGCGCGATGGCGAGCCGCGCCGCCTCGAACCCCTCGTCGACGCGTTCGAGGTCGGCCAGCACCCGGGCCCGGCGGTTCTCCGCGGCGCACAGCGGCCCCCTGGCGTCCCGGGAGCCCCGGGACATCAACCGCTGGTACTGGGCGACTGCGCGGTCGGCGCTGCTGAGGGCCTGCGTCGTCAGTCCGGTCCGGGCCAGGTGGCCGGTCTGTGCGTCGAGCGTCGCGGCCAGCGCGCGTACGACGCGGTCGACGGACTGCGGCCCGGCCCGCTGCGCCAGCCGGGCCCGCAGCTCGACCTCCTCGGCGAGGACGTCGGTCACGGCGTCGGCCGCGCCCTCGGCCAGCAGCCGTTCCCGGTGCCGCGCCAGCGCGTCCGCCAGCGGGGTCAGGTAGCGGTCCCGGTCGGACAGCCGGCGGAAACCCGCGACGAGCCGTTCCGAGACGGATGCCGGCTGACCGGCGAAGAGGGCCGCCGGGTCGGGCAGCCCGTCCGCGACCGCGCGCAGTGTGGATTCCGGGGTGTCCGGGTCGGCGACCAGCCGCCGTAGCCGGTCCACCAGGACCGGTGGCAGCACCGAGGTCCGGGACCGGGTCTGCTCGAGCAGGGCGAGCAACAGCGGGGGATGGCCGCGGACGACCCTCCAGACCGGCTCGACCAGCCGGGGATGCCTGTGACAGCCGGGGCCGAGGATCTGCATCGCCCGCCGGACCTGGTCCGCCGAGCGGTCCGCCAGGATGCCGGTGACCAGATCGGGGTGGGCCAGGACGGCGGGCACCACGATCTCCGATCGCAGGTCGTCCGGCGTGACGGGCGTCCAGTACCCCTCGGGGCCGCCGGGGTAGAGCTCGTGCAGCCAGTTCGCCAGCCGGTGCAGGGTCGGCCGGTCGGTGGCCATGTCCGGACGCAGCCGGCTGATGAGGTCCTGGGCGTCGCGGGCCGTCGCCGCCCCGTACAGTGTCGCCGCCGCCACGTACCGGTCGAGCTCGCCGGGCCGGGCGTACGAGATCTGCGCGGCGACAGCTGCGTCCTCCCAGTACCGGCGTTCCCTCGTCGCGTGCGCGGCCGTCAGGTCTTCCGGGGTCACCGGCGCCGGTGCGCGCAGGGTGCGCACGAGCATGCGCAGGGCGACGATGTGCAGCGACAGCGGGGTGGCGTACCGGTCGTCACCGACGTCGGGCAGCCGCATCCGCTCGCCGTGCTCGCGCCAGCGATCCGTGCCCGCAGCCGCGTCCAGAGCCTGGGACAGGCCGCGCAGGGCTTCACGCAGCGCGCTCTGCCGCGGCGGGCCGGCCCGCCAGGGCGGGTCCAGCCGGTCGACAGTCGCGTCGCCGACGAGCCGCGACGGGCCGGTGCGTCGCAGCTCCTGCCACCAGTCACCGGCGGCCCGCGTGATCAGGAGCAGGTGGGTCGACGCGACGCGGTCGGCTCTGGCCAGCTCCCGCCGGACGGTCCCCGGCCGGGTCTCGGCCTCGTCGATCACGACCAGTTCGCCGCCCCCGGCGAGGGTGACGACGAGGCGTCCGTCCGTGTGGCCCTCCGCTACCGGGGCGGCATCGAGCTGGGCGATCAGTTCGACCAGCAGCCGGGTCTTTCCGACGCCCGGCCCTCCCGTCACGACCCGCAACGACGGCCCCGGCAGGTCCACCCAGCGACGCAGTTCGGCGAGTTCCCGGTCGCGGCCGGTGCACCGTACCGCCCGCCGCCACGGTGAGAGCAGGTCCCGCATGCCGTCGGCAGGCGCGGATCCGGGTGCCGGATCGGGCGTGGCGAGCGGACCGGCATCGTCGTCGGGGGCGGGGCGTGGCGTGGACGCGCCGGCCAGCGGCGTCCCGGCCCGGTCGAGCCGGGCCCGGGCGGTGAGGTTGACGACGGCGAAGGGCCGGCTGTCCGGTCCGAACCCGGGGTGCCCGGGCCCCGGGGTGAGCGCGGTGAAGTGCGTACGGGCCACGCCCATCCGCGACTGGACGGTTCGGGAGAGGTGCTCCAGCAGTTCGGCCGCGCGGGCCATCTTGGGCCGGCTCAGGGTGTCCAGCAGGAGCGGCTGCACACCCTCGACGAACGCGTAGCGGCCGGTCCGCGCGTCCACCACCCGCAGCAGACCGCTGAGCAGCACCTCGGCGAGTTGGGACGGGGTGGCCCGGCGGAACATCGCCTGCTGGATGTAGCGGATGACCGGCAGCACCGGCTCACTCATCGCGACGTAGGCCGCGAGTTCGACGGCCTCGGGCGAGGACGAGGAGCGGAACTGCCGGACCCGCCGCGAGGGCGGGAGGTGCCCTCCGTGTCCGGCGAGGACGGCGTCGCGCTGCTCACCGGTCACGGCGGTGACGGCCGCGGTGACCGCCGGGGCACCCGCGACGAGCCGGGTCCAGCGGCCGAACCACGCCGAGTCGATCTCCAGCACGGGCACCACGGCCCCGCGTGGTGGCGGGGACCCGTCGAAGGGCTCGAACCGCAGGTCGGAGTTGGGCGCGCCGGGACGGGGCGTGCTGAGCAGCCCGGGCGTCGTCCGGCTGCCGGTCCGTGACCACATCCGTTCGGGCAGCGGCTGGAGGACGGCGACCGGCCCGCGACGCGCCCACCGGTGCAGCAGGGCGCCGGCCGCGCCGGTGTGCCAGATCCGGTCCACGCAGTCGCTGACGACGAGGATCACCCGACGGCCGCTGGGATCTACCAGTTCGGCGCCGGTGCGCGGGTCGCCACGCCAGGTCGACAGCCTCGCCCGGCCGGCGTCGTCCCGGTCCAGCCGCCATTGGGCGACGCGCCGGAAAACCCCCGCGGCGGCGAGGGTGTCCACCACTTCGCCGGCCAGTTCCCGCCATAGCGTCATCGACGCGGTGCTGTCCACCACCACCGCCAGGTCCAGCCAACGCTCGGTCGCCGGGACCATCACCGCCGGCCACGGTCGGCCGCCCAGCAGGTGCTCGGCCGCGACGCGTACCGTCGCCTCCTCGTCGAGGACCTGTTGCCGGGGGGACGGCACCCGCCGGGTCAGCGGTCGCAGGGTCCGCTGCAGGCCCAGGCGGTCACCGAGCGAGGCCGACTGCGGCACTGTGATCTCGCCGGCCCGTATCGTGCCGGGCGCGGCGGGCGCGGCGTGCAGCGGCGTGGTCGCGGGCCGGGAGGGTGGCGGGGCCGGCGCGGGCGCGGGGGGTTCGGACGGTCGGGCGGGCGCCGGTGCGCCGGGCGCCGCCGGCTCGGCATCCACGCCCGGCGGCCCGACGGCCGGGGCCGGCGGGGGAGCGGCCACCGGCGCCGCCGGGCCGAGGTGGTGGCTCAGCCATAGGACCTCGGCGAGGTCCCGGGCGGTGGGGGCGCCCCCCACCGCCGTGATCGCGGCACGTAGCCGCTCAATCGTCATCGGGCCGGCGGGACAGGTGAGCCATCACCTTGTCGGCGAGCTGGTCCCGGTCCACACCCGTGGTCCGTCCCGCCTGGTCGGTGAGGTAGATCGCGTTGAGCAGCTGGTCCGTGGCGAGGTCGTCGTGGTCCCGCCGGCTGAGGAACCGCTGGATGATCTCCGCGCCGCTCGGGGCCAGCGTGCCCAGATGCGCCTCGACGATCCGCGACAGCTTCTCCGCCTCGGGCTGGGGCAGGGTCGCCTGGATGCACCGGCGCAGGAACGCTGGCGGGAAGTCCCGCTCACCATTGCTGGTCATCACGATGATCGGGAAGGCCCGGCAGCGGACCTGGCCGTGACGCACCGGCACCCGCTCGGTGCTGTCCGCTGTCATCACTGCGGCGTCGGCGGCCTGATCCGCCTGCCGGACCAGCTCCGGTATCTCGTACGACCCCTCCTCGAAGATGGCGAGCAGGTCGTTGGGCAGGTCCAGGTCACCCTTGTCGATCTCGTCGATGAGCAGCACCCGTGGACGCTCGGCCGGCAGCAGCGCCGTGCCGAGCGGGCCGAGGCGGATGAACCGGCCGACGTCCTCTGGCTCGTCGCCGGGCCCGGACCCGCTGTCCCGCCTGGCCTGATAGAGCCGGGCCAGCGGGTCGTACTGGTAGAGGCCGTCCTTTACCGTGACGCGGCTGGTGATGTTCCACCGCAGTGGACGCCCGAGCCCCAGCTCATGGGCGACGGCAGAGGCCAGTGTGGACTTTCCGGTGCCGGGACGGCCGGTCACCAGCAGCGGCCGGCGCAGGTGGATGGCGGCGTTGACCAGTTCAACTGTGTCGCGGTCCGGGCGGTAGTTCTCGCCCCGCCGGGCGTCGGCCGCCGACTCCTCCACCCACGGGGAGATGGGGACGGCCTCGTCGTCGAACAACCGCCACGGCGGCGGTGCCGGCAGCCGGGCGATGTCGTCGTGCGGGACACCCGTCCCGTGGTAGATCCACCAGCCCGGTCGCTCGGACACGTCCGCTCCTCACTCCGCGAAGCCGAGCGGCGCGGGGCGCCGCTTCGGTTCGTCCCACAGCAGTGTCACGTCCCGGCCGCAGTGTCCGGGATCGTCGTTCAGGCCGGATTCCGCGCGCAACGCGCGAATCGTCCGGGGAAGCTGGTCGCTGCGCAGACCATGCAGGCGTTCGGCCATGTCCCGGCAGAACCTGGTGGCCGGGCATCCCTCGGCCGGCACGGTGTGCCGTTCGCAGGAGCCTCGTCGCCACAGCAGCGCCGGCACGCCGGTGGCCACCGCCTCGTGTACGTGCCTCTCAGCGGCCCACACGCCGGTCAGGCCGACCGCTACCGGCGTGTCGTCCTGCCACAGCCAGGCCCGGAACTTGTCCGGTTGGGGAACTGCGGCGGAGCACTCCAGCCAGCGGACGATCGCGTCCAGGGTGCGTGGGTCCTCGCGCAGGCGGTTGGCACGCCGCACGATCTCGTGCGGGGTGGTGGAGTTGAACCAGTCCAGGTCGCGTACCACCACCGGCCCCTTCCAGCCCAGCGGCGCGGTGTCGCCCTCGGCGACCCAGCTCTCCACGTCCCAGCCGAGCAGCCCGCGGGGCAGGACGAACTCGACCCCGATCGTCTCGCAGCCGTGGGGGATGCGGGCGTAGGCGCGGGGCAGCGCCTGCTGCACGGCGGTACGGACCTTGGCTCGGGAGACCTCCACGTCGTCGAGGACCGGCTCGTCGAGGTCGCCCTCGGGGCCGCTCGCGGTCCAGATGGTCAGCCGGTGCGCCCGGCGGCGAGGCGCGCCGGTCGTGGCCACCCGGACCACGATCCACGCCTGCCGGACCGCGACTTCGGCGGCCGGCCCGTCAGCGGGCGACGGGCCGGCGCCCCAGCCGTGCCGGCCGCTCCATTCGTGCAGGGCGGCACGGCGGCCGGGCACCCGCTTGCCGACCTCCCGCAGCAGCCTCACCACCAGGTCGCGGATCCCGTCCTCGCCGGAGGTGGGCAGGACCGCCAGTGCCTCGGCCACCGCGAGCAGGGAGGGCAGCGGGCGGGCAGGCAGCGGGTCGGGGCCCGTCCACAGCGCCCGGCCCATGACGTGCGCGTCCGGCAGGTGGACGCCCCGCAGGATGTCCCGCAGCTCCCGGTAGGGCCCCGGACCGAACGGACCCAGCGCGATCCGCTCGGCGATCTCCGGCCACTGCCTGTGGATTTCGTCCATCGGCAGGATGACGCCGCTGCGGCTCCCGCCGGGACCGGCCCGGTCGGCAGAGATCACCATGCCGACCACGTCGTACGAGCCCTTGACGTAGGCGGCGGAGCCGCTGTATCCCTCGGTCAGTACGAAGCCGGTGCCGTCGGTCGCGTCGGTCTGGCAGGCGTGGCCGGCGAGACGCGGGTCCGGCTCCGCGGTGAAGTAGGCGATCTGCCCGGTCTCGAGGTAGCCGCTGGGGAAACCGAAGGCGGCCAGTTCCTGCCCGGCGTAGACGTCCACGGCGTGCAGCGGCGCCAGCCGAGCCGGGACCACTGTCACCGGCTCGTCCAGGCGGACCACCGCGAGGTCTCCCTCGCTGCTCCCGCGCTGCCAGGGGCCGCAGAAGACGACAGTCCCCGGCGCGGCGTGGTCTCGGCCGAGAGCCAGGAACGACACGGTCACCTCGGATCGGTCACCGACGACGTGCGCGCAGGTCAGCACGTGGCGTTCGTCGATCAGGAAGCCGCTGCCGCGGGTCGCCCCGGTGATCCTGGCGTGCCACGCCGGTTTGTGACTCACCGCGCGGGTGCCTCGCCCGGGGGTGGCCCGGCGGACCAGGTCAGCTTGACCGTCAGGTGGGCGTCCATCCCGGTCTTGGCGAAGACGGCGCCCGCCTCGGCGGTGAAGTTCACGCCGAACTCGATCTCGATGTCGTCCGGGCGGTGCGCGGCGGCGCGGAAGGTGGCCAGCGCCTTCTGCGCCGCGATGTTGATCTCACGCAGGCCGGTCTCGAAACGCCTGCGCGCCTCCACGATGTGCTCGTCGAGCCCGGCCTCGCCGAACCCGGTGTCCTGGCGACGGATCTCGAAGAAGACCTCCTCGCCGTCCTCGGTCCGTACCCGCATCAGTTCCGTTGCCACTCCGACCTCCCGCCGCACCAGCTTCATCGATGATCAAGCACCACCGGGACGGGCGCTGTCGGGTGCCCGACTGAACCGGACCCCGCTTCACGTTCGCCCGGACGCCGGTCGCGGCGCCCCGTCCGGCCCCCCCGAACGGGGCCGATCGGCGGCTCGACTCGCACGTCCTAGACGGCTGGCCTAGGGTTACCGGAAGAGGTGAGCCGTTCTCGACGGGGAGGGGGTGCCCAGGTGGGTCTGAAGACGTTCATCCAGGGGTGGCCCGTCTACCGGCAACTCACCGGCACCGACCCGCTCGGTCGCGGTGCCGCCGCCCAGTCGGCGCGTTCCGCCGAGCTGAGCCCTCGCACCGATACCGCCGACGGCATGGCCCGCTCGGTCTGCCCGTACTGCGCGGTGGGCTGCGGGCAGCGCGTCTTCCACTCCGACGGCAAGGTCACCCAGATCGAGGGCGACCCGGACAGCCCGATCTCGCGCGGCCGCCTCTGCCCGAAGGGCTCGGCCAGCAAGAGCCTGGTGACCAGCCCGCTGCGCCAGACCACGGTGCGCTACCGCCGGCCGTACGCGACCGAGTGGGAAGACCTGGACCTCGACGTCGCGCTCGACATGATCGCCGACCGGATCCTCGCCGCCCGCGCGGAGACCTGGGAGGACGTCGACGACGAGGGCCGACCGCTGAACCGGACGCTCGGCATCTCCAGCCTCGGCGGCGCGACGCTGGACAACGAGGAGAACTACCTCATCAAAAAGCTGTTCACGGCGATGGGGGCACTCCAGATCGAGAACCAGGCGCGTATTTGACACTCCGCCACCGTCCCCGGTCTGGGGACCAGCTTCGGTCGCGGCGGCGCCACGGACTTCCAGCAGGACCTCGCCAACGCTGACGTCATCGTCATCCAGGGCTCGAACATGGCCGAGGCCCACCCGGTGGGCTTCCAGTGGGTGATGGAGGCGAAGAAGCGCGGCGCGAAGGTCTTCCACGTCGACCCGCGGTTCACGCGTACCAGCGCGCTCGCCGACACGTACCTGCCGATCCGGGCGGGCACCGACATCGCGCTGCTCGGCGGCGTGGTGCACCACATCCTGGAGAACGAGCTGGACTTCCGGGAGTACGTGCTGGCGTACACGAACGCGGCAAACATCGTCAGCGAGCAGTTCGCCGACACCGAGGACCTGGACGGCCTGTTCTCCGGCTACAACCCGGACACCGGCTCGTACGACCACGCGACCTGGCAGTACGCGGGTCACGAGGGCGAAGCCAAGATCCGGGGCACCGGCAAGGAACGCGACTCGGCCTCCGGGCTGGAGCACGAGTCGCACGGCGAGCCGATGCCGCCGCAGACCGAGCGGGACGAGACGCTGCGGCACCCGCGCTGCGTCTACCAGATCCTGAAGCGGCACTTCTCCCGCTATACGCCGGAGATGGTGGCGCGGGTGTGCGGCATCCCGGAGGAGAAGTTCCTCGAACTGGCCCGCGCGTGGACGGAGAACTCCGGCCGGGAGCGCACCGGCGCGCTCGTCTACTCGGTCGGCTGGACGCAGCACAGTGTCGGCGTGCAGTACATCCGCACCGGGTCGATCATCCAGACGCTGCTGGGCAACATGGGCCGTCCGGGCGGTGGCATCCTGGCGCTGCGCGGGCACGCCAGCATCCAGGGCTCCACCGACATCCCGACGCTGTTCAACCTGCTGCCCGGCTACCTGCCGATGCCGCACCACGCCGACCACCCCACGTTCGACGAGTGGGTGAACAGCATCCGGCACCCGGGCCAGAAGGGCTTCTGGGGCAACTCGCGTTCCTTCGCGGCGAGCCTGCTCAAGGCGTACTGGGGTGACGCGGCGACGCCGGAGAACGACTTCTGCTACGGCTACATGCCCCGGATGACCGGCGACCACGGCACGTACCAGCAGGTCCTGAACATGATCGACGGCAGGGTGAAGGGCTACTTCCTGCTCGGCCAGAACCCGGCCGTCGGCTCGGCGCACGGCCGGGCGCAGCGCCTGGGCATGGCCAACCTGGACTGGCTCGTCGTCCGCGACCTGTTCATGATCGAGAGCGCCACGTTCTGGAAGAACGGCCCGGAGGTCGCCACCGGCGAGATCGTCCCGGAGGAGTGCCGCACCGAGGTGTTCTTCCTGCCGGCGGCCTCGCACGTGGAGAAGGAGGGCACGTTCACCCAGACGCAGCGGCTGCTGCAGTGGCGGGAGAAGGCCGTCGACCCGCCGGGCGACGCCCGCTCCGAGCTGTGGTTCTTCTACCACCTCGGCCGCGTGCTTCGGGAGAAGCTGGCCGGCTCCACCGAGCGCCGCGACCGCGCGCTGCTGGACCTCGCCTGGGACTACCCCACGCACGGCCCGCACGCGGAGCCGAGCGCCGAGGCGGTGCTCAAGGAGATCAACGGGTACGAGGTCGGCACCGGCCGCCTGCTCAGCGGCTTCGCCGAGGCCCGCGACGACGGCTCCACGGCGATCGGCTGCTGGATCTACTCCGGCGTGTACGCCGGCGGGGTGAACCAGGCGGCCCGCCGCCGCTCCCGCCACGAGCAGGACTGGGTGGCCGCCGAGTGGGGCTGGGCGTGGCCGGCGAACCGCCGCACGCTCTACAACCGCGCGTCCGCCGACCCGGACGGCCGGCCGTGGAGCGAACGCAAGAAGTACGTCTGGTGGGATCCGGACGCCGGCGAGTGGACCGGGTACGACGTGCCCGACTTCGAGAAGACGAAGCCGCCGTCGTACCGGCCGCCCGAGGGCGCCTCCGGCCCGGACGGGCTCGCCGGTGACGACCCGTTCGTCATGCAGGGCGACGGCAAGGCGTGGCTGTACGCGCCGAGCGGCGTCCTCGACGGCCCGCTGCCGACGCACTACGAACCGGCCGAGTCGCCGATGCGCAACCCGCTCTACGGCCAGCAGGCCAACCCGACCCGCAAGGTCTACGAGCATCCGATCAACCGGATGAACCCGAGCCCGCCGGAGCCGCACAGCCAGGTCTTCCCGTACGTGTTCACGGTCAGCCGCCTCACCGAGCACCACACCGCCGGTGGGATGAGCCGTACCGTGCCGCGCCTGGCCGAGCTGCAACCGGAGATGTTCGTCGAGGTGTCACCGGAACTCGCCGGTGAGATCGGGCTGGCCCACCTGGGCTGGGCGCACCTGATCACCGGACGCGCGGTGATCGAGGCGCGGGTGCTGGTCACCGACCGGCTCACCCCGCTGCGGGTGGACGGCCGGATCATCCACCAGGTCTGGCTGCCGTACCACTTCGGCACCGAGGGCCTGGTGACCGGCGACTCGGCGAACGACCTTTTCGGCATCACGCTGGACCCGAACGTCCTCATCCAGGAGAGCAAGGTCGGCACCTGCGACATCCGGCCCGGCCGGCGGCCCACCGGCCCGCCGCTGCTGGACCTGGTCGGCGACTACCAGCGGCGGGCCGGGATGACGCCGGACCGGAAGATCCCGATGGTGACCACCGACGCGGCCGGCGGGGACGACGCCGCCGGCAGCACGGACGAGCAGTCGGCCGCCGCGCACCAGGACGGGGAACCGCATGCCTGACGCCAACAGCCTGTACGGCCCGCTGGACCCGGCCCCGGACGCGGGCTGGGTCTCCGCGCCGCCCCGGATGGGCTTCTTCACCGACACCAGCGTGTGCATCGGCTGCAAGGCGTGCGAGGTGGCCTGCAAGGAGTGGAACGACGTCCCCGACTCGGGGTTCGACCTGCTCGGCATGTCGTACGACAACACCGGCGCGCTGACCGCGAACTCGTGGCGGCACGTCGCGTTCATCGAGCAGCCCCGCCCGGCCGGTCACCGCACGCCGCCGTTCGCGGGTGACCCGACGGGCCCGGCGACCAGCCCGGCGTCGGCGGCCGCCGGCGCGCTCACGGCACCGGACACCGGTACGAATCCGGGCCTGCCGCCGGGGCAGCCGGAGGCGGCGGCGCGGATGGCCGCCGGTCCGGAGTTCCTCGGCATGCCCGGTGCCCGGCCGCCCGGGCGGGACAGCGGCGCGGAGAGCCGTACCGACTTCCGCTGGCTGATGATGTCGGACGTGTGCAAGCACTGCACGCACGCGGCCTGCCTGGACGTGTGCCCGACCGGTTCGCTGTTCCGCACCGAGTTCGGCACCGTGGTGGTGCAGGAGGACATCTGCAACGGCTGCGGCTACTGCATCTCCGCCTGCCCGTACGGCGTGATCGACCAGCGTAAGGGCGACGGCCGGGCGTGGAAGTGCACGCTGTGCTACGACCGGATCGGCGCGGGCATGACGCCCGCCTGCGCGCAGGCGTGCCCGACCGAGTCGATCCAGTACGGCCCTCTCGACGAGCTGCGGGAACGGGCCGCGAAGCGGGTCACCGCGCTGCACGAGCGCGGCGTGCCGGAGGCACGGCTGTACGGCCACGACCCGACCGACGGGGTGGGCGGCGACGGCGCGTTCTTCCTGCTGCTGGACGAGCCCGAGGTGTACGGGCTGCCGCCGGACCCGGTGGTCACCACCCGGGACCTGCCGAAGATGTGGAAGCGGGCCGGACTGGCCGCGCTGACCATGGCGGCGGCTGCCGTCGCCGCGTTCGTCGGAGGATCGTCGTGAGCCCGGACCGCCCGGTCGGTGACCGGTTCCGCCGATTCCGCGAGCGCCTGTCCACGCAACGGGAGAGCGGCGGCGCCGCCGAGGGGGAGAACGGCAGCCGGGCCACCGCCGCCGGTCCCGGCGTGGGCCGCACCGACGCGGGCTCCCGCGACGCCGGGCTGGCCCCGCACCCGCCCCGCGACGCGGTGCCGCGCCGGCCCCGCCGTAAGGGTGGCAAGGGCGGCGGGGAACAGCTCAACGTCCCACCGGCCGAGTTCACCTCCTACTACGGCCGGCCCGTCCTCAAGCCGCCGGTGTGGCGGTGGGACATCGCCGCGTACCTGTTCACCGGCGGTCTCGCCGCCGGTTCGTCGCTGCTGGCCGCGGGCGGGCAGCTCACCGGCCGCCCCGCGCTGCGCCGCGCCGGCCGGATCACCTCGCTCGCGGCGGTCGGCGCGAGCACGTACTTCCTGGTGAACGACCTGGGCCGGCCGTCACGCTTCCACCACATGCTGCGGGTGGCGAAGGTGACCTCGCCGATGTCGGTGGGCACCTGGATCCTCAGCGTGTTCGGCCCGGCCGCCGGGGCCGCGGCGATCGCCGAGGCGGCCCCGCTGCTGCCCGAGCGGGGTCTGCTGGGGCTCGGCCGCCGGCTGCTGCCCCCGGCCGGGCACGCCGCCGGTCTGGTCGCCGCCGTCACCGCGCCGGCGCTGGCCACGTACACCGGGGTGCTGCTGGCGGACACGGCGGTGCCGTCGTGGCACGAGGCGTACCCGGAACTGCCCGCCATCTTCGCCGGCAGCGCCCTGGCCAGCGGCGCGGGCGTCGGGCTGGTGGCCGCGCCGCCCGGGCAGGCTGGCCCGGCGCGGCGCCTCGCGGTGGCGGGCGCGGCGATGGAGCTGTGGGGTTCGCACCGGGTGGAGAACCGGCTCGGGCTGCTCAGTGAGCCCTACACCCAGGGCACGCCGGGGAAGCTGCTGCGCGCGGGCCGGGCACTGACCGCCGCCGGTGTCGTGGGCGCGCTCGTCGGCCGGCGCAGTCGGGTGCTGTCCGCGCTGTCCGGCGGCGCGCTGATCGCCGCGTCGGTGTGCACCCGGTTCGGCATCTTCCACGGCGGGGTCGCCTCGGCGCGGGATCCGCGGTACACGGTGGTGCCGCAGCGCGAACGCGCCGACCGGCGGGCCGCCGACCAGGTCTGACACCTCCCCGGGCGGCCCGCGCCGCGCTGTGATTGACTGCTGCGTGGAGGCGTTCAGGCGGCTGGTGCCCCTCCCGGTCTTCAAAACCGGTGTGGTCCGGGACCCGGGCCAGGCGGGTTCGATTCCCGTCCGTCTCCGCCAAACCGTTCCCGGGAGTGCGCCGATGCGTGAGGTCGACCCGCGACGGCGGGTTCCGCGCACCGACGCGCTGCTCGCCGATCCCGCGCTGGCCGCCGCCGCCGCAACGCTCGGCCGCGACCGGGTCAAGGCCGCGATCGTCCGCGCGCAGGACCGCGCCCGCCGCGGTGAGCTGACCCCCGATCAGGTACGCGACGCGGCACTGGCGGACCTGCCCGGCCGCACGCCCCGGCCGGTCCTCAACGCCACCGGCGTGGTGCTGCACACCAACCTGGGCCGCGCCCCGCTCGCCCCGTCGGCCGTGGACGCGCTCGTCGCCGCCGCCGGGCACACCGACGTGGAACTGGACCTGCGGACCGGGCGGCGGGCCCGGCGCGGCCGGGAGGCGCTCGACGCGCTCGCCGCCGCCGTGCCCGACGCGGGGGCGGTGCACGTGGTGAACAACGGCGCGGCCGCGCTGGTGCTCGCCGCGACCGCGCTGGCCGCCGGCCGGGAGATCGTGGTCAGCCGCGGCGAGCTGGTCGAGATCGGCGACGGGTTCCGCCTGCCCGACCTGCTGGCCAGCACCGGCGCGCGGCTGCGCGAGGTGGGCACCACCAACCGCACCACGCGCGCCGACTACGCGGCAGCGATCGGCGAGCACACCGGGTTCGTGCTGAAGGTGCACCCGTCGAACTTCGTGGTCACCGGCTTCACCTCGGCGGTGCCGGTGGCCGAGCTGGCCACGCTCGGCGTGCCGGTGGTGGCGGACATCGGCTCGGGGCTGCTCGCGCCGGATCCGCTGCTGCCCGACGAGCCGGACGCGGCCACCACCCTGCGCGCGGGCGCGCACCTGGTCACCGCCAGCGGCGACAAGCTGCTCGGCGGCCCGCAGGCCGGTCTGCTGCTCGGCGACGCCGGCCTGGTGCAGCGGCTGCGCCGGCACCCGCTCGCGCGGGCGCTGCGGGTGGACAAGCTCACCCTCGCCGCGCTCGCCGCCACCCTGTACGCGCCGAGCACGCCCACCCGGGACGCGCTGCACGCCGACCCGGCCCGGCTGCGGGAACGGCTGGAACGGCTGCGCGACCGGCTCGGCGAGGACGGCTGCAAGGCCGAGGTGGTGCCCAGCGCCGCTGTGGTCGGCGGCGGCGGGGCACCCGGGGTGGAGCTGGACTCGTGGGCGCTGAGCCTGCCCGAGCGGTACGCCGGGCCGCTGCGTACCGGCGACCCGGCGATCCTCGGCCGGGTGCTGCAGGGCCGGCTCCTGCTCGACCTGCGCGCCGTGCCGGAGGGCGCCGACGCGCGGGTCCGCGCGGCAGTGCTGAGCGTGGAGGACTGACCGGCATGTGGGTGGTGGCGACCGCCGGGCACGTCGACCACGGCAAGTCCACGCTGGTGCGGGCGCTGACCGGGATGGAACCGGACCGGTGGGCGGAGGAACGCCGCCGGGGCATGACAATCGACCTCGGCTTCGCCTGGACGACACTGCCCTCGGGCGGCACCCTCGCCTTCGTCGACGTGCCCGGGCACGAGCGGTTCGTGCCGAACATGCTCGCCGGTGTCGGCCCGGTCCCGGCCGCGCTGATCGTGGTGGCCGCCGACGAGGGCTGGATGCCGCAGTCGGCCGAGCACCTGGCCGCGCTGGACGCGCTGGGTGTGTCGTACGGGCTGCTCGCGGTGACCCGCGCGGACCTGGCCGATCCCGGCCCGACCTCCGCGCGGGCCCGCGCGGAGGTCGCCGCCACGTCGCTGGGCGAGGTGGAGGCGGTGCCGGTCTCCGCGGTCACCGGCGCCGGGCTGCCCGAGCTGCGCGCCGCCCTGGACCGCCTGACCGCCCGGCTGCCCGACCCGGCCGCCGACGCGCCGGTGCGGCTCTGGGTGGACCGCGCGTTCACCGTCCGGGGCAGCGGCACTGTGGTCACCGGCACGCTCGGCGGCGGCCGGCTGCGCGTCGGCGACGAGCTGGAACTGGCCGCCACCGGCGAGACGGTACGGGTACGCGGACTGCACTCGCTCGGCGTCGCACACCCCGCCGTCGAGGCGGTGGCCCGGGTCGCGGTGAACCCGCGCGGCCTGCCCCGGGACCGGGTCGGGCGCGGCGACGCGCTGCTCAGCCCCGGCCGGTTCGGGCGTACCGACCTGCTCGACGTGCGGCTGTCCGGCGATCCGGCCGCCGACCTGCCGGCCACGCTCACCCTGCACGTGGGCTCGGCGGCGGTGCCCGCCCGGGTCCGGCCGCTGGGCCCGGACACGGTACGGCTGCGCCTGGCCCGTCCGTTGCCGCTGCTGATCGGCGACCGGGCGCTGTTGCGCGATCCCGGCCGGCACCACGTCGCGGGCGGCGTGACGGTGCTGGACGTGGACCCGCCGCCGCTGCGCCGCCGGGGCGCGGCCGCCGCCCGCGCGGCGGTGCTGGCCGGCCTGGACGGGCGGCCGGACCCGGCCGGGGAACTGCGGCGACGGCGGCTGGTCCGGGCCGGGGACCTGACCCGGATGGGCGTGCCACCGACCGCGACGCCGGTGGCCGGGCAGTGGCTGGCCGACCCGGAGCACTGGCGGGACCTGGGCCGCCGCCTCACCGAGGAGGTCACCCGGTACGCCGCCGAGCATCCGCTCGCCGCGGGCGTACCCGTCGACGTGCTGCGGCACCGGCTCGACCTGCCCGACCGCGCCCTGGTCACGGCGCTGCTGCGCCCACCGCTGCGGCTGCGTGACGGCCTGGTCACCGCGGCCCCGCAGCAGACCCTGCCGGACCCGGTGGCCCGGGCGGTGGACCGGGTCCGGGCCGAGTACGGCGACCGCCCGTTCCAGGCTCCCGAGGCGCACCACCTGGCCGACCTCGGGCTCGGCCCTCGGGAGATCGGCGCCGCGGTGCGGGCCGGCGCGCTGCTGAAGCTGGCCGAGAACGTGGTGCTGCTGCCCGGCGCACCGGACGACGCGGTACGCGTGCTCGCCGGGCTGCCGCAGCCGTTCACGCTCAGCGCCGCCCGGCAGGCGCTCGGCACCACCCGCCGGGTGGCGGTGCCGCTGCTGGAGCTGCTGGACCGGCGCGGGGCCACCCGGCGGTTGCCCGACGACGCCCGCGAGGTGGTCCGCCCGCCGGGCTGAGCCAACCGGCGCCACCGCCCCACGCCGGTCACCTACCGTGACGCCATGGACCCTTCCGCGGTCTGGCGGGACAAGAACCACAAGTGGCGGATCGAGGCGTACCGGGCACCGGACCTGCGCTTCGCCATCTTCGCCACGAACGGCCCCACCGAGTCGGCGCCGCTGTGGCTGTTCGGGATGGCCGCGCTGGCCCGCTGGCTGATGACCCACGCGATCTCGCTGGACGACCTGGAGACCGACTGATGGGTGTCCAGGTCGCGCTGGTGCTGGTCCTGATCCTGGTCAACGCCGCCCTGTCCGGCAGCGAGATGGCGCTGGTGAGCCTGCGGGAGGGGCAGTTGCGGCGGCTGGCGCGGTCCGGTCGGGCCGGGGCGCGCCTGAGCCGCCTCACCCGCGAGCCGAACCGCTACCTGGCCACCATCCAGCTCGGCATCACGCTCGCCGGGTTCCTCGCCTCGGCCGCCGCCGCGGTGACACTCGCCGAGCCGCTGGTCGGCCCGCTGGGCTTCCTCGGCGCGGCCGCCCGTCCGGTGGCGGTGTTCGTGGTGACGCTGCTGCTGACGTTCCTCACCCTCGTGGTGGGGGAGCTGGCGCCCAAGCGGCTGGCCATGCAGACGGCGGAACGGTGGGCGCTGATCAGCGCCGCCCCGCTGGACCTGCTGGCCCGGCTGTCGCGGCCGGCGGTGTGGCTGCTCGGCCGCTCCACCGACCTGCTGGTCCGGCTCGCCGGCGGCGACCCGCGCGCCAGCCGCGAGGAGGTGACCGAGGAGGAGCTGCGGGAGATGCTGGTCAGCCAGCGCGGCCTGTCCGCCCAGCAGCGGGAGATCCTCGCCGGAGCGTTCGACATCGCCGGCCGTACCCTGCGGGAGATCCTCGTCGCGCGCCGCGACGTGACCACGCTCCCCGCCGACCTGCCGGCGGCCGACGCGATGCGGCACCTGGCCGCGACCGGGCGGTCCCGGGCGCCGGTGATCGGACCGGGCGGCCTCGACGACGTCCGCGGCACCGTGCACATCCGCGACCTGGTGGACGCCGACGGCGCGCTCGTCGGCGACCGGGCCCGCCCGCCGCTGCTGCTACCCGGCACGCTGCCGGTGGCCGACGCGATGCGGCAACTGCGCCAGCGCCACGAACAGCTCGCCCTGGTGGTCGACGAGTACGGCGGCGTGGACGGCCTCGTCACCATGGAGGACCTGCTCGAGGAGGTGGTCGGCGAGCTGTACGACGAGACCGACAAGGACGTACGCCGCGCCGTGCGGGAGCCGGACGGCGCGTTGCTGCTGCCCGGCGACTTCCCGCTGCACGACCTGCCCGACGTGGGCGTGCGCGTGACGTTCCCGCTGTCGCGGGAGTACACCACGGTGGCCGGGCTGGTGCTGGCCGGTCTGGGCCGGCTGCCCGAGGGTCCGGGGGAGCGGGTGCGGCTGCCCGGCCTCACCGTCGAGGTGGTCGAGGTGGCCGGGCGCGCGATCCGCCGGGTCCGGCTGCGCGGCCCAGCTGTCGGCCGCTCCCCGGACTGACACCCGGACGGGGGACAACCGCCCGATCCCCGTCCCGTGTCCGGCCGCCGGCCGTACGGTGCGGGCGTGAAGGACCGAGGACTGCGTACGTTCATCACCGTGCTGGCCGGACTTGCCGTGATCTACTTCGGGTTCTCCGGGAGCCGCGGCAGCGGCGAGGAGGGCGTCTCCGGCGGCGTGGTGCTGCTCGCGCTGCTCGCCTCGCTGCTGGCCTGGAACCTCACCAAGCCCGGCCCGGCCAAGTAGCCGCCCGGCTCAGTGGGCGGTCGCGGCGCTGCGGCTCACCTCGCCGGCCGACTCCTCGCCCAGGGCCACCCGCACCAGCGCCGACGCCAGCCGGCCGAAGTCGGCCTCGCCGACCAGCCCGACCAGGTCACCCGGGCTCGCCGGCAGGCCCAGCCGGCGCGCCCCGGCGAGCGTGCGCCGGTCGGCGTACGGGCACACGTCCGGCCAGACCGACTGCGCCTCGCGCAGGAAGATGTCCGCGCCGGTGGGGCCGATGCCGGGGAACTCGGTGAGCAGCCGGCGCAGCACGGCCCGGTCGGCGCCGGCCTCCCTGTGCAGCCGCCGCAGGTCGCCGTGCCAGCGATCAAGGCAGAGCCGGGCGCCGGTGCCGAGCATGGTGGCGGTCCGCTCGTCGTAGCGCCGGTAGTGACCCCGGCCCAGCGCGTCGACCCGGTCCTGCCAGGTCGCCGCCTCCATCGCCTGCGGGGTGCGGTAACCGGCGGCGAACAGTTCCCGGGCGGCGGCCACCGCCACCGAGGCCCGGATCCGGGTGCTCAGCAGCGTGGTGAGCACCAGCAACTGGTACAGCGGGCCGGGCCGGTCGGCCAGGGCGATGCCGGCCTCCTCCGCGTACGTGCGGGACTGCCGGTCCAGCAGGGCTCGCGCGACGTTGCGATCGTCTGGCATCCACCCGCATTACCCGCCCCGGCCCCGGCCAGACCCCCGGGCCGAGCCGGAATGCGCCGGGCGGCGGCGGGTACGCGGGGCGGGTGCGCGGCCGACGCCGTGTGCTCCCACCGGGAAGGAGAGACCCGTGGTCAAGCCGCAGCAGGAGGAACTGCGCCGGAACGACCTCGGCGCCACCAGCCAGGACAGCCGTAAGACGGCCACCCAGGCGGGCGGCCGTTCGCGAGGCCGTGGCACGTCGAACGCCGACGCCGGACGGCCCGTCCCGAGGGGACAGGTGTCGCCGTACGGCCCGGCCGGTGAGCCGGTCGCCGACGACGAGAGCTAACCGCGCGCCGACGTCGGCCGCAGCCGCCGCCAGGTGGCTGCGGCCGACAGCCCGTACGCCAGGTGCGGAATCAGGTCGGAGACCCAGTCGCCGCGCCGCCACGTGCGCGGGTCGGTCACGCCGAGCACCGTCATCGAGCCGTCGGAGGTGGCCATCACCCCGCCGCCGAGCAGCACCGTGGCCAGCGGCAACGGCACCAGGCGACGCGCGGCGAGCAGGCCGAACGCGGCTCCGGCGGCGATGCCTGTGGCGTACCCGAGAAGTGGCCCCAGGCCGGAGCGGCGGTTCGCCGCCTCGTCGCCGGGGCCCAGGTCGACGTGCGTGACGTCGGCCAGCCGTCCGGCCACCGATTCGGGGGTGCTGCTGGCCGGCCGGGCCCGTAACGCCATGTCGAGGTAGGACACCGCGTTGAGGACGGCGCTGCCGACGGCGCCCGCGATGGCGCCGTCGACAACCGCTGCCGTCCTCACTTCGGGTCACCCGGTTCCCGGTTGCCCTTGGGGCCGTAGGTCCGTTCGCCCCGGACCACACCGCGTTGGCCCCTGTCGTCCTGGAGGATCCGGTTGGCGACCTGGTTCGCCTCCTTGTCGGCGGCCCGTCCGGACTGCTCGACGAGGTCGCGAAGGCGTGCCCGCTGCTTGTCGTACGCGTTGCTGCCCGGCCGTGGTCCTGGCATCTCTGCCTCCTGCGGATCGCTGTGCGCTGACCGTAGGCGTCTACCCGCCCGGGCCGGGACCAACCGTGCCGGACCGGCCGCACGGGCCGGCGCTCAGTCCGGGGCGCGGACCACCGCGACCGGGCAGGCGGACCGGTGCAGGATCCCCTGGCTCACCGAGCCGAGCAGCAGCCCGCTCAGCTCGCCCCGGCCCTGCCGCCCCACCACCACGAGTTGCGCGTCGCGGGACGCCGCGGCCAGCGCCGCGACCGGCTTGGCGCGTATCGCCTCGGTGTGCACCGCCAGCGCCGGCCACCGCTCGCCGATCCCGGCGAGCGCCTCGGCGAGCACCCGCTCCTGCTCGGCGTCGTCCCGGTTGCGCGAGGCCGCGTGCAGCACCCGCAGCGGCGCGTCGCGCACCGCCGCGGTCTCGGCGGCGAACTCGACGGCACCGCGCGACAGTGTGGAGCCGTCCACGCCGACCACGACCGGGCCGTCCGGGCGGGCGGCGCCGCGGTCGATCAGCACCGGGCAGTCGGCGTACGAGGCGACCTGCAGGGCGACCGAGCCGATCACGAGCGCGGCGAAGCCGCCCAGGCCCCGGTCGCCGAGCACGATCACGGCGGCGGTGGGGGACTCGGCGAGCAGTACCGCCGCCGCCTCGCCGTCGATGATCTCGCCGGCGATGCGCAGCCCCGGCGATTCCGCCTCGGCCACCGCGACCGCGTCGGCGACCAGCTGCTCGGCCTGGTGGCGCAGCCCCGCACCGGGTGGTGACCCGGCCGGCGCGGAGACCGGCACGCGCATCAGCGGCCAGATGAAGCCGTGCACCAGACGCAACGGCCGGTTGCGCGCCCGCGCCTCCCGGGCCGCCAGGCGTACCGCCCGCGTCGCGGGCTCGGAGCCGTCCACTCCGGCCACCACCGCGGCCCCGTTCGCCGAGTTCACCAGTACCTCCTCGTGGCGGGCACCCCCGTGGCCAGTATCGCGGCCGGGACGTTCGGCCCGGGGCGATACCGGCGGGCTCGTCCGCTGGGTACGCTGGCGTGCAGCGCCCAGGGGAGGGAGCCCCGTCGATGGATCAGCCGGACGGACCGAGCACCGCCCGCATGATCGACTACTGGCTCGGCGGCCGGCACCACCGCCCGGTGGACGTGGCCGCCGCGACGGCGTTCGAGGCGGCGTACGGGCCCTGCGCGGCGATCTTCCGCTCGCTGCGCGGCTTCCTCGGCCGTACCGTGCGGGCCATGGCCGACGACGGGATCGACGGCTTCCTGGTGTTCGGCGCGGGCGTGCCCACCTGCGGCAACGTGCACGAGGTCGCGCCGGAGGCGACGGTCCTCTACACCGACGT
Organism: Micromonospora sp. NPDC048887; assembly: GCF_040649715.1. Lineage (NCBI taxonomy): Bacteria > Bacillati > Actinomycetota > Actinomycetes > Micromonosporales > Micromonosporaceae > Micromonospora > Micromonospora sp. NPDC048887. The sequence goes on from NZ_JBEZGA010000009.1 coordinate 28,541, forward strand.
GGACCCGGAGACGGTCCGGCTGGGCCGGCGCCTGCTCGCCGGCAGCGACCGGGCCGGCTACGGCTACGGCGACGCCACCGACATCGGGACCGTCGACCGGGCGCAGTTGCACCGCTTCGTGCCGGGCTGGGGGAGACGGCCGGTGGGGGTGGTCTTCCTCGGGCTGGCGGCGTTCCTGGACGACGACACCCTCGCCCGTACGCTCGACGAGCTGTACCAGGCGGTGGCGCCGGGCAGCCGGCTGGCGATCGACTTCGACTCCGAGGAACTGGCCGGGCACCCGGAGGCGCTGGCCATGATGGGTCCGGCGTTCCGGATGCGGGCGCCCGGGCGGTTCGCGCCGCTGCTGGGCCGCTGGCAGCCGACCGGCGACGGCATCGTGCCGGTGGCGCGGTGGCGGCCGGTGGGGGAGCCGGAGCCGGTGCCGGACGCGTTCCACGGCGCGCTGGCGTCGCGCCCGGCCGGCTGAGCCGGTCCCGGCACGCGCGGCCGAGGCGGAGCGTACGCCGTCCCGTGGCCTTCGTATGATGTTTGCTCTGTAGCAATAGTCGTCATCGGAGGATGAGCATGCCGGAGGCGTCCGGAACGGTGTCGCGTGCCCTGCGCACGGCGCCGCCCGACAAGCTGGTGGAGACCGCGGACGCGGTGCTGCGCCAGACGCTCGGGGCCGCGCGGGCGGAGGTGTTCGTCGCCGACTACCGCGCCAGCGGACTCTGGCCGGTGCTCGACCCGGATGTGCCCGACGGCGGCCCGCTGCTGGCCCGCAGCGTGGCCCAGCGCTGTTTCAGCAGCCAGGAGCCGGTTCTGGACATCGTCGAGGACGGCCGCTGCCGGGCGTACCTGCCGCTGTCGGTGTGGGGCGAGCGGCTCGGCGTGCTGATGGTGGAGCTGCCCGGCGACCCGGACGCGGCCACCGTGGAGGCCGCTCGCGACGCCGCCGGGGAACTCGCCGTGGCGATCCGGGCGGCCGACCGGGAGACCGACCGCTACCGGCGGGCCCGGCGGCGGGAACGGCTGAGCATGGCCGCCGAGATGCAGTGGGACCTGTTGCCGGGGCGCAGCGTACGGCTGGGCGACGCGCTGCTCGCCGGACAGCTCGAACCGGCGTACACGGTGGGCGGTGACCACTTCGACTGGTCGGTGGACGGTGACCGGCTCACCCTCACCGTGCTCAACGGCACCGGCATCGGCCTGGCCGCGTCGATGCTGACGGCGATGACCGTCAACGCCATGCGCAACGCCCGGCGGTCCGGCGGCAGCCTGGTGGAGCAGGCGGAGCTGGCCTCGGACACCATCTACTACCAGCACCGGGGCAGCCGGCACGTGGCCACCCTGCTGCTGGAGCTGGACAGCCGGCGGGGCGTGATGCGGGTGGTGGACGCCGGCTCTCCGCAACTGCTGCGGCTGCGCGGGGGCCGCGTCACGCCGATCGCGCTGGAGCAGCAACTGCCGCTGGGCATGTTCGCCGAGACGCGCTACGACGTGCAGGAGTTCACTCTGGATCCGGGCGACCGTCTCTTCGTGGTCAGCGACGGGGTGTACGCGGCGGAGCCCGACGACCAGGAGCCGTACGGCGTCCGGGCGATGGCGCGCGCGATGCGGTCGACTCGGCTGCAGCCGGCGACCGAGGCAGTTGGTACGGTGATGCGCGAACTGCACGCGTACCATGCCGACGCGGATCTCCGCGACGACGCGGTGGTCGTCTGCCTGGACTGGCTGGGCTCCAGCCGGTCCGACGACGCGACGGGGCAGTGACCGGGGCGGCGGAGCGAACACGAGCGGGACGATCGCAGGGGACAGCGAGTGGAGCGACCTCCGAATCTTGCCGCGGCCATCGAGTCGGCTGCGGAGGCGCTCATCGGTGTGCTCGACTCCGCGACCTCCCGGCACACCGTCAGCGTCTCACCCACCCAGTTGCGGGTGCTGTCGCTGATCGTGTCGCATCCGGACACCAACGTGAACCGGCTGGCCGAGCTGCTGGACGTGGTCCCGTCGTCGGCGAGCCGGCTCTGCGACCGCCTCGAGGCGGTCGGCCTGTTGCGCCGGGTGGCCGACCCGCGCGACCGGCGGGAGGTGCGGCTGATCCCGACCGCGGCGGCGGACACGCTGCTGCGCGACCTCCAGGAGAGGCGGCACCGGGCGGTGCAGGCCGTGCTCGACCGGATGCCCAACCGGGTGCAGCACGAGCTGCTGCTGGCGCTTGTGGCGTTCAGTCAGGCGGCCACCACGACCGCCCCGCAGGCCGGCTCCGACTCGGCCGCGCGTACCGCCTGACCCGGCACGCCGGCGTCCGCCCCGCCTCCCACCGCTCGACTAGTGTCCTAGGATGCCTTAGCGGTTGTGCTGGTCGCCACCGTGACACCGCTGAGCAACCACGCAGCGGGGCAAACGGACGGGAAGGGCGAGCCCGATATAGTGGCAGCGCAACTGGGCGGGCCCGTGATCACGGGCCGCGTCGGGGAGGTCCCAGCCCGGGATCACAGAGGGCGCCGGCGTCTGACCGGCCGGCAACGCGCACGTCCCTCCAGCGGCCGCTCGTCCGGCTGCCGGATCGTGCTGCGAAGGGAGGGTTCGGTGTCGCGTCGGCCGGCTCCAGCTGAGCAACCGGATTCCAGGGCCGCCACGGTCGTGGGAGACCGCGTCCTCACGCTGCCCAACCTGATCAGCTTCGTCCGGCTCGTCGGCGTGCCGGTCTTCCTGTACCTGTTCCTCGTGGTCCGTGCCGACGTCGCCGCCATCGCGGTGCTCGCCGTGGGCGGCACCAGCGACTGGGTGGACGGCTGGATCGCCCGCCGTCTGGGCCAGGTGAGCCGGCTCGGCGAGCTACTCGACCCGCTGGCCGACCGCCTCTACATCCTCGCCACGCTGCTCGCGTTCACCGCCCGCGAGGTGGTGCCCTGGCAGTTCACCGGGGCGCTGCTGGCCCGCGAGCTGCTGCTGCTGGTGTCCCTCGGCGTGCTGCGCCGGTACGGCTACGGCCCGCCGCCGGTGCACTACATGGGCAAGACCGCGACGTTCCTGCTGCTGGCGGCGTTCCCGGTCCTCCTGCTGGCGGACGCTGTGCCGGGTGCCGGCACCGCCGCCGGCGCGATCGGCTGGGGGCTGGCCTGGTGGGGCCTGGTCCTCTACTGGGTGGCCGGCGCGATGTACGTGGTGCAGGCCAGCCGCCTCGTGCGGGTCATGCGGGAGCGGCGCGCGGAGGCGGCGGCATGACCGCGCCGCCGTCCCGGGACGGGGAGAAGGAGCGCGACCCATCGAGCCGGGTGTACGCGCCGGACTTCCTGACCGAGCTGTTCCGCAATCCGCTGGATCCGGGATACGGGGACGCGTCGGCGCGCCGGGCGACGGGCTCGATGTCGCGGGTGCGGCAGGTGCTGGGCCGCCCGGTGAGCCTGCTGGTGCTGGCGGTGATCGGGTTCCTGTTCGCGGTGGCGTACCGGGAGACGGTGGCGGAGGAGCCGAGCCGCGCGACGGCGCGGGCCGGCCTGGTCGCCGAGATCAAGGGCCGGGAGGCGGAGACCGACCGGTTGACCGAGCGCGCCGAGCAGTTGCGCGAGGAGGTCGGCCGGCAGCGGGACGCGACGCTGAGCGGTTCGCAGGCGTCCCGGCTGCGCACGCTGGAGGCGGGTACCGGCCTGGCCCGGGTGCGCGGGGACGGCGTGGTGGTGCGGCTGGCCGACGCGGCGGCGGACGAGGACGGCGTGACCAACGGGGACGCGGGTCCGTCCCGGGTGCTGTATTCGGATCTGCAGAAGGTCGCTAACGCGTTGTGGGCGGCGGGCGCCGAGGCGGTGGCGGTGAACGGCCAGCGGTTGACGGCGACGTCGACGATCCGGTCGGCGGGTGAGGCGATCCTGGTGGACTACCGGCCGGTGACGGGTCCGTACGAGGTGCAGGCGATCGGGCCGAGGTCGATGCGGGACCGGTTCGACGAGAGCCGGGCGGCGGCGTTGATGCGTGAGGTGGCGCGGACGACGGGTCTGTCGTTCGGGGTGAAGCGGGTCGGTGACCTCACGTTGCCGGCGGCGCCGCAGCCGCGGCTACGCTACGCCGAGCCTCCGGCGACTCCCGGTCCGAGCGCGAGTGCGCGTCCGTCGGGTTCGGGTGCCGCCGGTTCGTCGAGTCCTGGGTCGTCCGGCCCGGGTGTTTCTTCCAGCCCTTCGGGAGGTGGCCGATGATCGCGGTGCTGGCGTTGCTCGCCGGTGTGGTGCTCGGGGTGTATCTGGACCCCACCGTGCCGGCGGCGTTGCAGCCGTATCTGCCGATCGCTGTGGTGGCCGCGTTGGACGCGGTGTTCGGTGGGGTGCGGGCGAAGCTGGACCGGATCTTCGACGACAAGCAGTTCGTGGTGTCGTTCATCTCGAATGTGCTGGTGGCGGGTCTGATTGTGTATCTGGGTGACCAGTTGGGCGTGGGCGGTCAGTTGTCGACGGGTGTGGTGGTCGTGCTCGGCGTGCGCATCTTCGGAAACGTGGCGGCGATCCGCCGGCACCTGTTCCGGGCGTAGGTTTGTGGCGATGAGCGAGGAACACAGGGAGACGGGGACGGGGTGGCCGCGGCCGGGGGAGCCGGCGCGGCCGTCGGGTCCGGCTGGTGAGCCGGATCCGCGCCCGGACGCGCCCGATCCGGACGAGTTGAGCCCGTTGGCGCCGGTGGAGCCGGTGCCGGACGAGGCGGCGGAGCCCGCGGAGCGGGAGGCGGTGCCGGAGTCCGAGCCGGAGCCGGGTGCGGCGGCCGGTGCGCCGTCGGTGGCCCGGCGGTTCTCGTCGGCGGGCGCGATGATCGCGGTGCTGCTGGCGTTGCTGGGTTTCACGCTGGTGGTGCAGTTCAAGACGACGTCGACGGATCCGACGCTCGCGGCGACGCGGGAGGAGGACCTGGTGCGGATCTCGTCGGATCTGGATTCGCGGGAGCGGCGGCTGCGCCAGGAGATCGAGTTGCTGGAGGAGAGCCAGCGGCAGTTGCGCTCGGGTGAGCAGGGCCGGCAGGCGGCGTTGGAGGAGGCGACGCGGCGGGCGGACGAGCTGGGCATCCTGGCGGGTACGTTGCCGGCGGTGGGCCCGGGTCTTGAGGTGCGGTTCTCGGGGCCGTCGAAGGCGGTGTCGTCGACGCGGATCCTGGACGCGGTGCAGGAGTTGCGGGGTGCGGGCGCGGAGGCGATGCAGATCCAGGGGGCGGACGGTACGGCGGCGCGGGTCATCGCGTCGACGTATTTCGTGGACGGGCCCGATGGTGCGCTGGTGGTGGACGGGCGTCGGTTGACGGGTCCGTTCACGATCATGGTGATCGGTGATCCGGCGACGATGCGTACGGCGTTGAACATTCCCGGCGGGGTGGTCGCATCGGTGCGGGACGGCGGCGGTAACGTGACCTCCGAGGATCGTGAGGTTGTGGAGGTTTCGCAGCTGCACGCGCCGATCAAGCTGGACCACGCCCGGCCGGTTTCGTGACCGGTCGCGGCCGCGCCGGTTTCTCCGGTGCACCGATGACGAAGGACGCAGCTGGTGATTCCTGAGGATCTGCGGTACACCGCCGAGCACGAGTGGGTGGTCGGTGGTGACGGTGGTGTCGTCCGCGTCGGTATCACGCACTTCGCGCAGGACGCCCTGGGTGACATCGTGTTCGTGCAGCTGCCGGAGCCCGGTGCGGTGGTGGCGGCGGGTGAGTCGCTGGGCGAGATCGAGTCGACGAAGAGTGTGTCGGAGATCTACGCGCCGCTGAGCGGTACGGTGTCGGCGCGCAACGAGGCGTTGACCGACACCCCTGAGGTGATCAACACGGATCCGTACGGTGCGGGGTGGTTGGTCGAGATCACTCCGGACGATCCGGCGGCGGTCGAGGGTTTGCTGACCGCCGATGCGTACCGCGAGCTCACCGAGAGCTGAGTTCGTGCTGTTCCGGGCGGCGGCGTGGTTCCGCGCGTCCGGTTGCCCTGCATTTCGGCGCTGGCTAGGCTCGCCCAGTCGACCGAGAACCAATAGTTTGAGCGTTGCGGAATGCGCCTTCCCGGGCACGGGGAGCCAGCCGCCGGGTGTGGTGTTGCCCGGCGGCCAGACCCGCCATTCCCTGACGCCGACCGAACAGATCCGTGAGGTGGTCCCATGACGCGCCCAGACGACGAGTTCCCCCCGCTCGACGTCACTTCGACGCTCAATCTCGGCTCGCTCGACGAAGTGCTGGAGGGGCCGGACACCGATGTGGTGCCGAGCCGGATGTCCGGTTCGTTGCCGCCGGGTATGGCGTTGCTGGTGGTTCGCCGGGGTCCGAATGCGGGTGCCCGGTTCCTGTTGGACCACGATGTGACGACGAGTGGGCGGCACCCGGACAGTGACATCTTCCTGGACGACGTGACGGTGTCGCGGCGGCACGCGGAGTTCCACCGTGACGGTGGGACGTTCACGGTGCGGGATGTGGGCAGCCTGAACGGCACGTACGTGAATCGTGAGCGGGTCGAGGCGGCCACGTTGAGCAACGGTGACGAGGTGCAGATCGGTAAGTTCCGGGTGGTGTTCATCGCCGGTCCGCGTCCGGAGGAGGCCGGCCGGGGGTGAACGAGCCTGCGGCTTCGACGCCGTCCGGGGCGGCGCGGGCGCCTGCGCTGATGAGTATCGGCGAGGTGCTGGCGCAGTTGCGGCCGGAGTTTCCGGACGTCACGATCTCGAAGTTGCGGTTCCTGGAGGCCGAGGGCCTGGTGGAGCCGCAGCGGACGCCGGCGGGTTATCGGAAGTACGGCTGGGACGATGTGGCGCGGTTGCGGTTCGTGTTGACCGCGCAGCGGGATCAGTATCTGCCGTTGCGGGTGATCCGGGAGCAGCTGGCCCGGTGGGACGGGTCTGGCCCGTCGCCGGGGCGGGGGCGGCCGAACCTGGTGGCTGTGGGTCCGGGTGGTGAGGTTCCGGGCCGGGAGCCGGGGGAGTCGGCCGAGTCGTCGGAGGTGCGGCTGGACCGGGCCGGTCTGATCGCTCGTAGTGGTGTTGACGAGTCGACGCTCGCGGAGTTGGAGCGGCTGGGTGTGCTGGTGTCGGATCCGCCGGGGTGGTACGACGCGGATGCGTTGATCATCGCGAGTGCGGTGGCGGGTCTGGCGGCGTACGGGTTGGAGCCGCGGCATCTGCGGGCGTACCGGTCGGCGGCGGATCGTGAGGTCGGCTTGTTCGCGCAGTTGGTGGCGCCGTTGGCGCGGCAGAGTGATCCGGCGGCGCGGGCTCGGGCGGCGGAGACGGCGCGGGAGCTGGTGGCGTTGTCGCAGCGGTTGCACGCGGCGTTGCTGCGGGTGGGGTTGCGGTCGACGTTGGGCCGGTGAGGTCGGTGCGGAGGGCCGGGTGCCGTTACGGCGTCCGGCCCTTCGTCGCGTGTGGGCGCGGAAAGATCTGCTTGGTGGCGCGTGTCGTAGGCTTGCCGGGGTATGCCCGTCCGGCGAGGCGTGGTGCACGTAGCGCGTGGGACTCCCGTGTCCTGGTCCGTGTACCGTGCAGGGAAGGGCGCGGTGCAAGGTGACGACGACACGGAGGCGGCGGTGCGCGAGCTGAGCGTGGTCGGAGTTCGGGTGGAGCTGCCCAGTAACCAGCCGATCGTCCTGCTGCGGGAGGTCGAGGGGGACCGCTATCTGCCGATCTGGATCGGCGCGGTCGAGGCGACGGCGATCGCCTATGAGCAGCAGGGGGTCAAGCCGGCCCGGCCGTTGACGCACGATCTGCTGCGGGATGTGCTGGCGGCGTTGCAGGCGCCGTTGCGGGCGGTGGAGATCACCGAGTTGAAGGAGAACGTGTTCTACGCGGATCTGCTTCTGGGTGACGGGGTGCGGGTGTCGGCGCGGCCGAGTGACTCCATCGCGTTGGCGTTGCGGGTGGGTGCTCCGATTCGTTGTGCGGAGCAGGTCCTCAGCGAGGCGGGGATCGTGATCCCGGACGAGCAGGAGGACGAGGTGGAGAAGTTCCGGGAGTTCCTGGATCAGGTGCGTCCGGAGGACTTCGCGGGTTGAGGCGTGCCGGTGCGTGGTGTCGCCGGGTGGTGGCGCGGCGTGTCGTGGTGTCTCCTGCGGGTGAAGTGCGGGGGGCGGCGTTAGGGTTGCCGTGTCGAGTGGTGCGCGTACGGGGAGTCGGCGCGGCACCGCCACGGGCGCGGGGAGGTTGGTCCGGATGCACGAGCCGCGGGATCCTGGTCCGAGTGTGGAGCAGCAGCAGGCGGGTGTGGGGGCCGATCCGGCCGGTGACGGCGAGGTCGGTTATCGGGGTGTGACCGCGTGTTCGGCGGTGGGCATCAGTTACCGGCAGCTCGACTACTGGGCGCGTACGGCGCTTGTGGTGCCGAGTGTGCGTGACGCTTCGGGTTCGGGGACGTCGCGGTTGTACTCGTTCCGCGACCTGGTGGTGTTGAAGGTCGTGAAGCGGCTGCTGGACGCCGGGGTGTCGTTGCAGAACATCCGGAAGGCGATCGAGGCGTTGCGGTCGCGTGGGGTGGACGATCTGGCGGGCATCACGTTGATCTCCGATGGGACGACCGTGTACGAGTGCCGGTCTCCGGAGGAGGTGGTCGACCTGTTGCAGGGCGGCCAGGGGGTGTTCGGCATCGCTATCGGTGGGGCGTTCAAGGAGATCCAGGGTTCGTTGTCGCATCTGCCGGCGGAGCCGGTGGGTGGGCAGGAGCCGGCGGCCGCGGCGGAGCCGGAGGCCGAGCCGGTGGGTGACGAGTTGGCGGCGCGACGGGCCCGGCGTCGGGCCGGGTGACCTGCGTCGCGTCTCGTTGACGGGATCGCGCCGCGCCCGAAAAAGGGTGTGGCGCGATTCGTGTTTCGGTGACGGGGTGTGCTCCTTCCCGGTGGCCTGCGGGGTGTGTGCGGCGCGATTCGAGCAGGGCGTGAATGTCCGCAGGTCACTGCCGCTGCCCACGCGATGTCCGAAAAGGACGGTACGTCGTTCGTGTTCACCTGCTGTCGCCGCCTGGTTGCTCTTTGTTCATCGACCTCGCCCCGGTTGTTGACTGTCCGTAGTTGACAGTTCTCGGGATCCAGACAGGGTGGGCGTGAACTGGCGCGTCGGGCACGCTATGGTCCGTTCCGGTCGTCGGCGTGTCGAGATCACGGCGGAACGCTGTGTGACGCCGCGCCGGACGGCGAACCCCTGCCGCGGCGCTGACCGCGGACCCCTGCTGGAAGGACCGAGCATGACGGTGACGAGCGAGACCACCCCGATCTCCCACTACGAGCGCATCGGTGGCGCGGCGGCGGTGAAGGCCGCTGTGGAGCTGTTCTACGACAAGGTGCTGGCCGATCCTGATCTGGCCGGCTACTTCGCCGACGTGGACATGGTGGAGCAGCGGCGGCACCTGGCGTTGATGCTGGCGGTGGTGCTGGGTGGCCCGAACGAGTACGCGGGCCGCGGGCTGGACGAGGCGCACCAGCCGTTGAACATCACGGGCGAGCACTACGCGAAGGTCGGTGAGCACCTGACCGCGACGCTGGTGGAGCTGGGCGTGCCGGCGGACGTGATCGCCGACGTGCAGGTCGTGCTCGGGCAGGTGCGGGAGCAGGTCGTGTCGGCGGGAGACGCCTGAGCGTGGACGTCGCACGGCTCAAGCAGAGCTGGTCCCTGGTCGCCGCGCACGGCGACCAGGTGCCGCTCTACTTCTATTCGACGCTGTTCCTGTCGCATCCGGAGACGCGGCAGATGTTCCCGACGAACATGGCCGGGCAGCGGGACCGTCTGGTGGCGGCGTTGGGGCATGTGGTGTCCCACGTGGATCAGGTGGACCGGCTGGTCGGGTTCCTGCGGGACCTCGGCGCGGATCACCGGAAGTTCGCGGTGCGCGCCGAGCACTACCCGGCCGTCGGTGAGGCGCTGCTGGCGACGTTGCGGCACTTCTGCGGTGAGGCGTGGACCGAGGAACTGGCCGCCGACTGGACCGCGGCGTACGGGCTGGTCGCGCAGGTGATGACGGAGGGCGCGCAGGCCGCGGAGTCGCAGTCGCCGCCGTGGTGGGTGGCGGAGGTGCTGACCCACGAGCAGCGCACGTTCGACGTGGCGGTGCTGACGGTGCGTCCGCAGTATCTGTTGCCGTTCCGGCCGGGCCAGTCGATCGGGGTGTCGCATCCTGCGGTGCGGTCGTGGCGGTACTACTCGCCGGCGAACGCGCCGCGTCCGGACGGCACTGTGGAGCTGCATGTGCGGGCCGCGCCGGGTGGTGTGGTGTCGTCGCGGCTGGTGTACGGGTGCGCGGCCGGTGACCAGATCCATCTGGCGTCGCCGGTGGGGGACCGGTTGACGTTGTGGCAGGCCGGGTCGTCGGATCTGCTGCTGCTGGCCGGTGGCACCGGCTGGGCGCCGGTGAAGGCGCTGGTGGAGCAGGTCGCGGCGGAGGGTTCGGGGCGGCGGGTGGACCTGTATGTGGGTGCCCGTTCGCGGACGGAGTTCTACGACAGCGAGGCGATCGACAAGTTGGCGGCGACGCATCCGTGGCTGCGGGTGTCGTACGTGGCGGGGGCGGAGCCGGGGCGGCCGGGGGAGCCGGTGCGGATCGCCGACCGGGCGCTGGCCGACGGGGACTGGCGGTCGCGGCATGTGTACGTGTGCGGGTCCGACGAGATGGTGGGTCATTCGGTGGCGGCGTTCGCCGCTGCCGGTTACGAGCCGGGCCAGGTGCATCACGAGGGTTACGGCAAGCACTGGTACGGCCCGGCGTGGCGGACGATGACCGGCGCCGACGGGCCGGGAACAACGGAGGTGAGCCGGTGAGCGCGGGCCCGATCAGTGGTTACGACGCGCAGCAGGTGTCCGGTCCGGTGCAGGTGCGGTTGACCGCCGACCGGGTCCGGCGGTGGGAGTTCGGGTCGGCGGCGTTCACCCGGCGCGGTTACGACCAGACCGATGTGGACCGGTTCCGGTTGCAGGTGGCCGACGAGCTGGATCTGCTGGCGGCGCAGGTGGCGAACCTGCGGGCGGAGAACGAGCGGCTCAACGACCATCTGGAGCTGCACCGGCACGGGGTGATCCCGAGCGCCGAGGCGGCGGTGGCGCCGGCGGCGAAGGAGGTCAACCTGTTGTCGGCGGCGCAGCGGGAGGCCGAGCAGATCATCGCGCAGGCCCACGACTACGCGCGCCGGGTCGCCGAGTACGCCCGTACCCAGTACGAGAGTTACATGCGGGCGGCGGCGGAGGAGGCGAAGCGGGAGGCCGAGCGGGCGGTGGCGGAGTACCGCAGCGCGGCCGGGAGCGGCTTCGACGACTCGGTGGCGGCGCGGGAGGCGCTGCGGATCTTCGGCGAGATGATGATCTCGCACATGCAGGCGGCGGCGCGGCACCTCGACGACGGCAGTGAGCAGTTGGCGCGCACGATGGAGCGGATCGCCCGGGAGCTGCCGCAGGGCGGTGGGGGCGCGCCGCAGCCGGCGTTGTCGCGTCACCAGCGTTGAGCGCCTGTCCCGGCCCGCCTGTCCCGGCGGGCCGGGACGTGCCGGCGGGTCAGACGGCGGCGATCGCCTCGGCGATGGGGCTGTCCCCGCCGACCAGTTCCAGGGTGTGCCCGGCGGTGGCCGGGGCGTACAGCAGGGCGAGCAGCACCCGGGCCACGTCGGCGCGGCTGATCGCGCCGGGTTCGACGTGCCGGGCCAGGGTGATGCGGCCTTCGGGTTCGTCGTCGGTGAGGCGGCCGGGCCGCAGCACCGTCACGTCGAGGTCCCGCGTGGTGACGTCGTCCTCGGCGGCCTTCTTGGCCCGCAGGTACGCCGCCCACACGTCGTCGGTGCCGTCGGCGGGGGCGGCGTCCACGCCCATGGAGGAGACCAGCAGGTAGCGGCGTACCCCGGCCTGGACGGCGGCGTCGGCGAGCAGCACGGCGGCCCCGCGGTCGACGGTGTCCTTGCGGTCGGCGCCGCTGCCGGGTCCGGCGCCGGCGGCGAACACGACCGCGTCGGCGCCGTGCAGGTGCGCGGCGAGGGTGCCGACGTCGGTGTGTTCCAGGTCGCAGACGACGGGTTCGGCACCGGCGGCGCGCAGCGCGGCGGCGTGGTCGGGGTTGCGGATGAGTCCGACTGCGGTGTCGCCGCGTCCGGCCAGTTCCCGCTCCAGCAGTTTGGCGATCTTTCCGTGGCCTCCGGCGATGACGACGCGCATATGGTCAACCTAGCCCGCCCGGGCGTACCCCGCCGGGTGACCGGCCTCGCCGATCACCGTGCCGGCGAGGGAGCATGGACGGGTGAGTGAGGCGTTCGAGGAGTTGACGCGGCTGGTGGCCGCCGGTGGTGTGGTGGTGCTCAGCGGCGCGGGCCTGTCCACCGAGTCGGGCATCCCGGACTACCGGGGGCCCAGCGGCGCGGCCCGGCGGCACACCCCGATGACGTACCAGGAGTTCACCCGGGATCCGCTGGCGCGGCGGCGGTACTGGGCGCGTAGCCACCTGGGCTGGCAGATGATCGCGCGGGCGGCGCCGAACGACGGGCACCGGGCGGTGGCCCGGTTGCAGGCGGCCGGGCTGCTCGGGGGGATCATCACCCAGAACGTCGACGGGCTGCACACGGCGGCCGGCGCGACCGGGGTGATCGAGTTGCACGGCCGCCTCGACGAGGTGACGTGCCTGGACTGCGGCAACGCCACCGGCCGCGACGAGCTGCACCGGCGGCTGTCGGAGGCGAACCCGGGTTTCGACGCCCGGGTGGCGCGTGTCAACCCCGACGGTGACGTGGATCTGCCCGACGAGGCGGTGACCGGGTTCCGCACTGTCGGCTGCGCGCTCTGCGGCACGGGCATGCTGAAACCGGACGTGGTGTTCTTCGGTGAGACGGTGCCCGCGCCCCGGGTCGCCGACTGTTTCGCCCTGGTCGAGCGGGCCCGGGCGCTGCTGGTGCTCGGGTCGTCGTTGACGGTGATGTCGGGGCGGCGGTTCGTGCTGCGGGCGGCCCGCCACGGCATCCCGGTGGCGATCGTCAACCAGGGTGTCACCCGTGGCGACGGGTACGCGGCGCTGCGCCTGGACGCGCCGCTGGGCGCCACGCTGTGCGCGCTGGCCGACCGGCTGGCGGCGGCCCCGGCGGCGGTGTGATCATCCCCCGGGACACGAGCCGGAAACACGCCCGCTGGTAGCGTGGAAGGTGCCGGTACCACCCACGTGGGAGAGACCGTCGATCCGACGGCGCCGAAGGGGCAGATTCTCCCCGGAACCTCTCAGGCAAAAGGACCACGTGGGCAGGCGCTGTGGAGCGCGTCAGCGCGACTCAGGGGGAGGCCGACCCGTCGACCTCGCCCCACCAAGGAGCGCAGCGCATGACCGCAGAGCAGTTCGCCGACCGGCACATCGGTCCCGGCCGCGACGACGAACGCCGGATGCTGGAGACCGTCGGTTACGGCTCCGTCGACGAGCTGATGGACGCGGCGATCCCCGAGGTGATCCGCTGGCACGGCACCCTGGACCTGCCGGCTCCGGCGAGCGAGCGGGAGGCGATCGCCGAGCTGCGCGCCCTGGCCGCCCGCAACACCGTCGCCGTGTCCATGATCGGCCTGGGGTACCACGGCACGCACACCCCGGCGGTGATCCGCCGTAACGTGCTGGAGAACCCGGCCTGGTACACCGCGTACACGCCGTACCAGCCGGAGATCAGCCAGGGCCGGCTGGAGGCGCTGCTGAACTTCCAGACCATGGTCACCGACCTGACCGGGTTGGCCACGGCGAACGCCTCCATGCTCGACGAGGGCACCGCCGCGGCCGAGGCGATGACGCTCGCGCGCCGCGCGTCCAAGAGCAAGAGCCCGGTGTACGTGGTCGACGCCGACGCGCTGCCGCAGACCGTCGCGGTGATCGCCAGCCGCGCCGAGCCGCTCGGCATCGAGGTGCGCGTGATCGACGTGGAGCGCGACGAGTTGCCGGCGGAGTTCTTCGGCCTGCACCTGCAGTACCCGGGCGCCTCCGGCGCGGTCCGGGATCACCGGGCGCTGGTCGAGGCGGCGCACGGCGTGGGCGCGCTGGTGGCTGTCGCGGCGGACCTGCTGGCGTTGACGCTGCTGCGCCCGCCGGGCGAGATCGGCGCCGACATCGCCGCCGGCACCACCCAGCGGTTCGGTGTGCCGATGGGCTTCGGCGGGCCGCACGCCGGCTACCTGGCGGTGCGTTCGGGCCTGGAGCGGATGCTGCCGGGCCGCCTGGTGGGGGTGTCCCGCGACGCCGACGGCAACCCGGCGTACCGGCTGGCGTTGCAGACCCGCGAGCAGCACATCCGCCGGGAGAAGGCGACCAGCAACATCTGCACCGCGCAGGTGCTCCTCGCGGTGATGGCCGGCATGTACGCCGTCTACCACGGCCCGGACGGGCTGCGCGCGATCGCCCGGCGTACCCACGAGGCGGCGGCGCGGCTCGCGGCCGGGCTGCGGGCCGGCGGCGTCGACGTGGCCGACGTGCCGTTCTTCGACACCGTCACCGCGATCGTGCCGGGCCGGGCCGCCGACGTGGTGGCCGCCGCGGCCGAGCGCAACGTGAACCTGCGGCTGGTCGACGCCGACCGGGTCGGCGTGTCGTGCGACGAGACCACCACGCCCGCGCACCTGGAGGCGGTGTGGGCGGCGTTCGGCGTCGACGGGTTCGACGGCGACGCCGGCACGGCCCTGCCGGACGGGCTGGCCCGCACGTCGGACTTCCTCACCCACCCGGTGTTCCGCAGCCACCACTCGGAGACGGCGATGCTGCGTTACCTGCGCCGCCTGGCCGACTTCGACTACGCGCTGGACCGGGGCATGATCCCGCTGGGGTCGTGCACGATGAAGCTCAACGCGACCACCGAGATGGAGCCGATCACCTGGCCGGAGTTCGCGCACCTGCACCCGTTCGCGCCGGACGCGCAGACCGCCGGGTACCGGGAGCTGATCGCGCAGCTGGAGGGCTGGCTGGCCGAGGTGACCGGCTACGACGCGGTCAGCGTGCAGCCGAACGCCGGGTCGCAGGGTGAGCTGGCCGGGCTGCTGGCGATCCGCGGCTACCACCGTGAGCGCGGCGAGGGTCACCGCGACGTGTGCCTGATCCCGTCGTCGGCGCACGGCACCAACGCCGCGTCGGCGGTGATGGCCGGCATGCGGGTGGTGGTGGTCGGCTGCGACGCCGACGGCAACGTCGACCTGGTCGACCTCGACGCGAAGATCGACAAGCACCGGGACGCGCTGGCCGCGATCATGGTGACGTACCCGTCGACGCACGGCGTGTACGAGACCGGCATCGCCCAGTTGTGCGCGAAGGTCCACGACGCGGGCGGGCAGGTGTACGTCGACGGCGCGAACCTCAACGCGCTGGTCGGGTTCGCCAAGCCGGGCCGGTTCGGGGCGGACGTGTCGCACCTGAACCTGCACAAGACGTTCTGCATTCCGCACGGCGGTGGCGGCCCGGGCGTGGGCCCGGTGGCGGTGCGGTCGCACCTGGCGCCGTTCCTGCCCGGTGACCCGCTCGGCGCGCGCGCCGAGCGGCGGCCGGCGATCTCGGCGGCGAACCACGGGTCGGCGGGGATCCTGCCGATCCCGTGGGCGTATCTGCGGATGATGGGCGCCGACGGCCTGGCCCGCGCCACCGGCGTGGCGGTCCTGGCGGCGAACTACGTGGCGGCGCGGCTGCGCAACCACTTCCCGGTGCTGTACGCCGGCAACAAGGGCCTCGTCGCGCACGAGTGCATCCTGGACCTGCGTCCGCTGACCAAGGCGACCGGCGTGAGCGTCGACGACGTGGCGAAGCGGCTGATCGACTACGGCTTCCACGCGCCGACGATGTCGTTCCCGGTGGCCGGGACGCTGATGGTGGAGCCGACGGAGAGTGAGGACCTGGCCGAGCTGGACCGCTTCTGCGACGCGATGATCGCGATCCGGGCGGAGATCGACAGGGTCGGCTCGGGGGAGTGGCCGGCGGGGGACAACCCGCTGTCCAACGCGCCGCACACCGCGGCGATGGTGTCCGCAGACGAGTGGCCGCACCCGTACCCGCGGTCGGTGGGCGCCTACCCGGCCGGCGTGGACCGGGCGGGCCGGTACTGGCCTCCGGTGCGGCGCGTCGACGGCGCGTACGGCGACCGGAACCTGGTCTGCTCGTGTCCCGCGCCGGAGGCGTTCGAGGACTGAGCGGCGGACGCCGGGGCGGTGGGCTGTCGCCGCCCCGGCCGGTGCGCCGGACGGTCGTGACCGGCGCGTACGCTCACTGACGCTGCGTGATCGCTCAGGCGACGAGGGCGTGGCGGGCCGGACCCCGGTGGGGGGCGATGGTGCGCCCGTCGGGGAGCAGCTCACCGGTGTCCTCGAAGACGATGACACCGTTGCAGAGCAGGCTCCAGCCCTGCTCAGGGAAGCAGGCGAGAACGCGGGCGGCCTCTCGGTCGGTCGCGTCGGCGGAGGGGCAGGTGGGCTGGTGCTGACACATCGGGTTCTCCGGACTGTGGGGGCACTGTGTCATGGTTCACATGACCAGTGACGCACAGTACCAAGGAAAACTGAGCGGCAACGAGCAAGGATGCGTCTTGTTCACCCAGAATGGGCTGAACGGATGACCCGTAACGGCCCGGACGTCGTGGAAGCGCTCCCACAGGTGGATGTCGATGTGCCCGGCGTCCCGCCCGGATGCCGCCGCCGCATCGTCGCCACCGCCCGCCTGCACTGGTCCGTCGGCGACCCCGGCGACCCCGCCGACCTGGCACAACGCTTCCTCGCCGCGCACGGCGTCGACCGCGCCGACCTGTCCCGCCCCGGCCGCCACGACCCCGACGCCGCGGTGTGCGGCGCCGCGCTGTACCTGTCCGCCGCCGCCGGCGCGTACGCCATCGGCGTGTCGCCCGGCGCGCCCAGCCCCGCGCCGGCGCTGCCCGACCTGGTCGTGGTCGTCTACCACCACACCGACCGTCAGGCGGCGCCCCGGCCGCCCACCCCGTGGCGGCTCGGAGGCTGGCGCGACAGCTGGACCCCGGCCGCGCACGCCGACGCCGTCGACGCGGTCCGCGCCGCCATCGCCCGCGGCGACGTCTACCAGGTCAACATCGTCGGCCACGCCGCCGCCGCCTACACCGGAGACCCGCTGCCCGCTCTCACCCGTCTCGCCGCGCTGCCCGGCGCCCGCTACGGCGGCACCCTGCACGGCCCCGGCTGGGCGCTCGGCTGCGCCTCCCCGGAAACCCTCATCGCCGTCGAGCACGGCCGGCTGGTCACCCGCCCGATCAAGGGCACCCGCCCGGCCACCGCCGCCGGACGCCGTGACCTGCTCGCCTCGGCCAAGGAACGCGCCGAGCACGTCATGATCGTCGACCTGGAACGCAACGACCTGGCCCGGGTGGCCCGTACCGGCTCGGTGCGCGTCGACGAGCTGTTCGCCGTACGCCGCTGGTGTGACCTGTGGCAGGCGGAGTCCACGGTGTCGGCGGCGCCCGCCGACGGCCTGGGCCTGGCCGACCTGCTGCGCGCCGTGTGCCCCGGCGGGTCGGTCACCGGCGCACCCAAACACGCTGCCCTGGCCCGCATCGCCGCGCTCGAGCCCGTCGGACGCGGCGCGAGCATGGGCGCGCTCGGCTGGGTCGGCCCCGACCGCCTCGACCTGGGCCTGACCATCCGCACCGCCGCCGCCGACGGTGACCTGCTGCACCTGTGGGCCGGCGGCGGCATCACCTGGGACAGCGACCCGGCCGCCGAGGTCGCCGAGGCCGCCGCCAAGGCCGCCCCGATCCGCGCCCTGCTCGCCGGCTGAGCGGTCGCCCGGCCTTTCGCGGCGGGTCCGGCAGCCGGCGCGCCGTGCGCGGCGGCGTGGGCTCCTCGGGCCGGTAGCGGCCGCCTGACCGCTCAGCCGGCGGCGGCGAAGGAGTCCAGGGCGGCGACCACCCGCTCGCCGATACCCTGCCCGCCGCCGTGGCCGCCGGACTCCACGATCTCCAGCCGCGCGTCCGGCCAGTCCCGGGTCAACTGCCACGCGATGTCCGGCGGGCCGCTGACGTCCAGCCGCCCCTGCACCAGCACCCCCGGGATACCGGCCAGGCGGCCCGCGTCGCGCAGCAGCTGCCCGTCCGGCTGGAAACCCCGGTTCGCGAAGTAGTGCGTCACCAGCCGGGCGAACCCGTACCGGAACACCGGATCGGCGAACCGGGGACTCGGCGCGTACCCGCCCGCCAGGGACACGTGCACGTCCTCCCAGTCGCACCAGTCCCGCGCCGCCCGGTCCCGCACCGCCGGGTCCGGGTCGGCGACCAGCCGGGCGTACGCGGCGGACAGGTCACCGTCGCGGTCGGCCTCGGGCACGCCGTCGCGGAACCGCGCCCACTCCTGCGGGAACACCCGGCCCATGTCCCGGGTCACCCACTCGATCTCGCGGCTGGTGTTGGCGACCACGCTGAACAGCACCAGCGCGCTGACCCGATCCGGGTGCCGCTGCGCGTACGCCAGGGCAAGGGACGACCCCCACGACGCGCCGCACAGCAGCCACCTGTCGATCCCCAGATGCGCGCGCAGCGCCTCCATGTCGGCCAGCAGATGCGCGGTGGTGTTCACCGACAGGTCGGTGGCCGGATCCGACGCCGGGGGAGTGCTGCGCCCGCAGCCACGCTGGTCGAACAGCACGATCCGGTAGGCGGCCGGGTCGAACAGCCGCCGCCAGGACGCGCCCGCCCCGGAGCCGGGCCCGCCGTGCACCACGAGCGCCGGCCGCCCGTCCGGGTTGCCGCACGTCTCCCAGTACACGTGCTGCCCGTCCCCGGCGTCCAACATGCCGTGCGCGTACGGCTCGATCGGTGGATACATCAGTGGCCTCCCCGAGTCAGATACAACAGCGCTGTTACATTAGTGGACGTGACCGCCCCCGACCGCGACGCCCTCGGCACCCTGCTACGCCACGTCCTGGACGTCCTCGACGGTGACGTCGCCGCCGTCCACGACCGGCTCGGCCTCACCGACTACCGGCCCCGCTACTCACCAGTCGTGCGCGCGCTCGTCGCCGACGGCCCGCTGCCCATCCGCGACCTCGCCGCCCGCGTCGGCGTCACCCACTCCGCCGCCAGCCAGACCGTCGCCCAGATGCGCCGCGCCGGCCTCGTCGACCTGCGCCCCGGCACCGACGCCCGCCACCGCATCGTCACCCTCACCGACCGCGCCCGCGCCCTGCTGCCCGCCGTCGAAACCGAATGGGCCGCCACCACCGCCGCCGTACGCCACCTCGACACCGAACTGCCGGTGCCGCTCGCCGACGAGCTGTACGCCGTCCTCGACGCCCTGCGCCGCCGCCCCCTGCGCGACCGCATCGCCGACACCGGACTCCTCGACACCGCAGCGGACACCCGGAACCGGTAAGCAACGGATAGCCTTCCGGGCATGACTATGCGCCCCATCCGGATCATCGGCGACCCCGTGCTGCGCACCCCCAGCGAACCCGTCACCAGCTTCGACGCCGAACTGCGCGCCCTCGTCACCGACCTGATGGACACGCTGCTCGGCGCACCCGGCCGCGCCGGCGTCGCCGCACCCCAGATCGGCGTCAACGCCCAGGTGTTCGTCTACGACGCCGACGGCCGGCGCGGCCACATGATCAACCCCACGCTGGAGGTGTCCGACGAACTCCAGGACGACGAGGAGGGCTGCCTGTCCATCCCCGGCCTGTACTTCCCGACCCCCCGCGCGCTGCACGCCACCGCCCACGGCTACGACCAGCACGGCGAACCGCTCACCGTCACCGGCAGCGGCTTCCTCGCCCGCGCCCTGCAACACGAGACCGACCACCTGCGCGGGCGCCTCTACGTCGACACCCTGCGCGGCGACACCCGCCGCCGCGCCCTGCGCGAGATCCGCGCCGGCCGATTCGACTCACCCAGCCGCGGCCGCTGACGTCAACGCGCACTCGGTGAACCCGGCCGCCCGGGAAAACCCCAACCGCTCGTACAGGCGCACCGCCGCCGCGTTGTCCGCCCGCACGTTCAACGTCACGTGATCCACCGACGTGAGCAGCCGGGCGCACAACGCCGCCACCACACCCGCGCCCAGACCACGACCCCGCACATCCGGATGCGTCGTCACGTTGCCCAGCGCCGCCACCCGCCAGCGCGGCGAGAACACGTGCACCCCCGCCACCGCCACCAGCCGGCCGCGCTCCCGCACCCCCACGTACTGGCCCGTCCGCAGCATCCGCGCGTCGAACCAGTTCCCCGGATACGCCACCGCGTACAACCCGGCCAGCTCCGCCTCGTCCGCCGGCCCCAACGGCTCACCCACCGCCGGCACCCCGGCCAGCCGCCCCGGATCAGTCAACGCCATCCGGTGATGCGCCGCCGCCTCCGACACCACGAACCAGCGGCCCACCGTGGCCTCCAGACCGGGGGACAGGTGCGCCCACATCCGCGCCGGCAACACCGGCGCCGCCTCCGCCAGCAACCCCGAAAGCTCCGCCACCCGATCCGGTGCCGCGAACGCCAGCAACGTCGGCAACTCGACCCCGTGATACAGCAGCACCACCTGGTCACCACGCCGGAACCAGGACGTGTACGGCCAGAAGAAATCGTCCAGATCACCCAACTGGTACGCGTGCAACACCGGATCCCGGCCCAGCAGACCCGCAAGCACCGCCCGGTCGTGCTCCGCCCGCACCGCCACCGCGATCAGCTCGCCGTCCACTGGTCGTAACCCAGCCGGGCCACCAGCGCCAGCACCACCACCAGCAACACCACCCGCACGAACCCGGCGCCGCGCTTCAACGCCATCCGCGCGCCCACCGCCGCGCCCACCACGTTGCACACCGCCATCGCCGCACCAAGCGTCCACCACACGTGCCCGGTCAACCCGAAAACCACAAGCGCACCCAGATTCGTGCCCGCGTTCACGACCTTCGCCATCGCCGAGGCGTGCACGAAATCCGAACCCAGAATCGCCGTGAACGCCAGCACCAGGAACGTGCCCGTACCCGGCCCGATCAGCCCGTCGTACAGGGCGATGCCCAGACCGGCCACCGCCACCGCCACCACCACCCGCTTCGGGGTCCGCCGCTGCGGCGACGCCACCACACCCAGCGACGGCCGCGCCAGCACGAACACCGCCACCGCCACCAGCACCACGAGCACCACCGGCCGGTACGCGCTGCCCGGCACCGCACCCGCCAACGCCGCACCCAGCCCCGCCGTCAGCACCGCCAGCCCGGCCGCCGGACCCGCCACCGCCCAGTCCAGCTTCGTGCGCCGCGCGTACGTCACCGCCGCCGTCGACGTACCGAAGATCGCCGCCAGCTTGTTCGTGCCCAACGCCGTCGCCACCGGCACACCCGGCGCCGCCACCAGCAACGCCGGCAACAACAACAGACCGCCGCCACCCACCACCGCGTCCACCCACCCGGCCAGGAGGGCAGCGGTCAGCAACGTCGTCAACGACAGGGCATCCACCGCCGCATTCTGCCCACGCCACCACCGGCCGCGAGGCACCCTGTGGCCAGCCTCACCGCCCCCGGCGACGCCGCAACCACACCCCGACCGACCCCACCGCCACGAACACCAGCATCGAACAGCACAACAGTTTCAGCACCCGGCAAGACTCCCACGACGACGTAGGGTGTCCAGGTGCGCCTGGCCACCTTCAACCTGCTGCACGGCCGATCCCTCACCGACGGGCTCGTCGACCCCGACCGGCTCACCGCCGCCGTCACCGACCTCGACGCCGACGTCCTCGCCCTCCAGGAAGTCGACCGCGACCAGACCCGCAGCGGCAAACTCGACCTCACCGCGGTCGCCGCCCGCGCCCTGCACGCCGACCACCACCGCTTCGCCGCCGCCGTCGTCGGCACCCCCGGCGAACAGTTCCGCCCCCTCACCCACGACGACGACGGCCACGGCGAACCCCTCTACGGCATCGGCCTGATCAGCCGCCACCCCGTCCGCTCCTGGCAGGTCACCCGCCTGCGCGCCGCACCCGTCCGCTCACCCATCTACGCACCCGGCCCCGGCGGCGGACTCGTCCTGCTCCGCGACGAACCCCGCGTCGTGCTCGCCGCCGTCCTCGACACCCCCCACGGCCCCCTCACCGTCGCCGCCACCCACCTGTCCTTCGTCCCCGGCTGGAACGTGTGGCAACTACGCCGCGTCGTCCGCGTCCTGCGTACCCTGCCCGCACCCCGGATCCTGCTCGGCGACCTCAACCTGCCCGCCGGACCCGCAGCCGCGCTCACCCGCTGGCAGCCCCTGGCCCGCCGCCCCACCTACCCGGCCGGGCAACCCCGCGTCCAACTCGACCACATCCTCGCCGACCGGCACGCGCTCGACCGGCTGCCACCCGTCACGGCCGTCCACACCCCGCTGGCCACCATCTCCGACCACCGGCCCCTCGTCGTCGACCTCGGCTGACGCTCAGCCCAGACCGCTCTGCCGCCGCGCCGCCTCCACCGCGTTACGGAACAACATCGCCACGGTCGTCGGACCCACCCCGCCCACACGCGGCGTGATCGCACCCGCCACCTCGGCACACGACTCGTCCACGTCCGGCAGCAGCCGCCGCCCCTCGTACCGCACCCCACCACCGACCACCACCGCACCCGGACGCACATGCTCCGGCCGCACGATCCCCGGCACCCCCGCCGCCGCCACCAGGATCTCCGCCCGCCGCGTGTACCGCGGCCAGTCCGCCACACCCGTGTGCACCACGGTCACCGCCGCGTTCGCCGTCGGCCGCTTCTGCGCCAGCAACATCGCCAACGGCCGGCCCAACGTCGCACCCCGGCCCAGGATCACCACCTCCCGGCCCGCCACCGGCACACCGTGGAACGCCAGCAACGCCTCGATCCCCGCCGGCGTACACGGCAACGGACCCGGCAACCCCAACGCCAGCCGGCCCATGTTCACCGGGTGCATCCCGTCCACGTCCTTGTCCGGATCCAGCTCCGCCAACGCCCGGTCGTAGTCCAGGTGACCCGGGATCGGATACTGCACCAGCACCCCGTGCACCGTCTTGTCCGCGTTGAGATCCGCCAGCACCGCGTGCAGATCCGCCTGCGACGCCGACGCCGGCAGAGGCACGTGCGGCGACGCGAAACCCAGCTCCGCCGCCTGACGCTGCTTGATGCGGATATAGCCCGCGCTCGCGTCGTCGTCACCCACCAGCACCGTCGCCAGCGCCGGCGTCACCCCCGCCGCACGCAACTCGGCCACCGACGCGGCGACCTCCGACAACACCCGCTCCGCCACCGGCGCACCCGGCAACAACCGCGCAGAAGACATACGACACCTCGCCCGCGAGGGCCCAGGCGGTCGACCCCCACGACGAGCTCCCCGATGGTTCACCCATCCCCGTGCCGCCAGTCGCGTTCCCCCTCAGCCTGCCACAGCCTCCGCCGCCACCGCATCCACCACCGCCTGCCAGCGCGGCAACGCCGCCAGCAGCGCGTCCGCCCGCAGCCGCCGATCCGCCGCCGACGCCACACCCATATCCGCCAGTACCGCCCCGAACGCCCGCCCCCGCTCCGGCCCCACCGCACCCAGCACCACATGACACCGCGCGTACGTCACCAGCACCCAGAACATCGCCTCTCGGGGCCGACCCGACGCGATCAGCTCAGCCGCACCGTCGAACACCACCGGACGCCCCGCCGCACCCAGATCCGCCCCGAACGCGAACCCCTCCCGCGGCAACCGCGACGCCTCGTCGAACAGCACCGCCAACCCGGCCAGATGCTCCCGCACCCGCGCCGCGTCCACACCCACACCGCCGCCGTCGAGCGTGTCCAGCAACCCCGCATACCGATCCTCGAACCCGAACCGCGACAACACCCCCTCCGCCCGCACATACCGCCGCCGCACCGTCGGATCCGCCAGCCCCGCCACCGCCGGCCACACCGCCAGCAACGACGTCGGGAACACCCACGCCAGCACCTGCTCCGCCGGCGACCCCGAGCCGCCGACCGCCCGCAATCCGTTCTCGATCCGCCGCCGCACCCCCGCACACCGCGCCCGCGCCCACACCGGATCCGCGAACCCCGCCGCCACCCGCTCCCGCACCGCGGCCAACCGCCCCGACGGATCCGCGATCACCCCATCGGTACGGAACATCGGCGCGAACACCCACGACCCCAGCACGTCCTCCGGGCCGCCCAACTCGTCCCACGTGATCGTGCTGACCTCCAGCAGCACCCCCCGGTGCACGAACTTGCCCACCTTCAGGCCGGGCTCCCGGCGTACCAGCAGCACGTCCACGTCCGACCACGGCGGCAGCACCGCGTCGTCGGGCAATCCCACAGTCGACCCGCTGAACAACGCCCCCTCGATCGACGGGTCGGCGCGCATCCGCTCCCGCACCCACCCGACCGCTACCGCCCGCGCCGCACCCACCCGCATCCGCCCGATCCTGCCAGCCCGGCAACGCGCCGGCCCACCCACTCCGCACACGCACGGTTGTCGATCGGCCACAGAAAGTGCAGCATCGATACAAGTGACTGTCGTCGAATCGTGTGGGGCGATGCCATGGCGGGCTACTATCCGATCCTCAAAGGCCGAAAGGCCGAATTCCAGGCCATCGACAACCTCGCTGGCGAACTCGCGCCACACATCATCCCGATCTTCGACGTCGTGCCCGACAAAGGCCCAATCGAAGACGCCAGCAAGTTCAGCGAACGCGTGAAGCAAACACTTCCTCCAGGCATGGTCATCGCCGTCGACGTGCGGCACCTGCCAGAACCGATGACCGGCACTCGCCGGCCACTCCACGACATCGCCGTCGACCTGGAAGCCTGGAGAATCTCAGCGCTGCCCGTCGTGCACCTGCAGGACACGGCCGAACAACTTGCGGACGTGCGTACCGCCGCCGCCATGCACGGAGGCGGCGTCGTACGAGTCACGGCCAGCCACGCCGAACCAGACGTCACCGAAATCGACGGTCGGCTCTCGCATGTGCTGGCTGTCATCGAGTTGCGCACCGAGGACTGCATCGTCGTCCTCGACGCCGCCGAGGTGCGCTCCGAACGGGATCTCACGAAGGCGGAACCCCTGCTCCGCAAGCACCTCGCGTGGACCCGACGCCATTACTGGAAGGACGTCGTCGTCGCCGCGGGTGCCATGCCCCCGAACCTCTCACAGGTTCCGGCTCATCGGGCGACCCCACTCCGTCGCTGGGACTTCGAGCTGTGGCAGCGGCTTCAGCAGCACGACGTCCGGTTCGCCGACTACGGCATCGCTCACCCGGGGGTGAGCGGCAAAGGCTGGGGACCAGCGCCGAACCTCCGGCACACCGGCAGCGATACCTGGTGGACGTACCGGACGACACGCGACGGCAAGGGCAACATCGGCATCTACGACATCTGCGAGGCGCTTGTGTCCGACGACCATTGGCCGGCCGCCGGACGGCACTTCTCCTGGGGGGACGAACAGATCGCCCTGCGCGCCGCAGGGCATGCCGGGACCGGCGGCGCCACGGATTGGATCGCCTGGGCAACGTCACACCACCTGGCCTACGTCGCCGCTCAGCTCGGCCTTACCGCTACCGCTTGAGTAACCCCGACAACGCCCGGTTGGTGCGGTTCGCCGCCACCGCCGCCCGCTGCTGACCCGCCGTCACCTCGATGTACGTCTGCGACGACGCCAACGACGCGTGCCCCAGCAATCGCATGATCTCCGCCGCGCTCGCCCCGTCCTCCGCCAACCGCGTCGCGAACGTGTGCCGCAACGCGTGCAACCGCGCGCCCCGCGGCACCCGGTCACCGATGCCCGCGCGCCGGTAACACGACTCCACCAGGTACTGCAGCCCGCCCCGCCGTAACGCCTCACCCTGCCGGTCCACCAGGAAAGGCGAGTCCGGCCGCACACTGCGCGACCCGAACCGGCGCCGCCGGCTGTCCAGATAACCCACAAGCACCCGGTCCACGGCGTCGTCGATCGGCACCGTGCGCGGCCGCCCACCCTTACCCGCCACGTCCACCCGCCGCTCGCCGTCGCGCCCCGCCACCGACGACACCCGCAACGCCAGCAGCTCCGACAGCCGCAGCCCCGCGCACAACGCCAGCGCCAGCACCGCCAGGTCGCGCTCCGGCCACGGATCGCGCTGCCGGCCTTCCGCGCGCGCCACCGCCGCCAGCAGTTCCTCCGGGGTGTCCTCGCCCCGCAGCGGCTTGGGCCGGGGGAGCGGCGTTCGGGGCCGTCCCACCGCCGGCATCGGATTTCCCGGTACGACGCCCTCGGCCACCAGGAACGTGAAAAAGCTGTTCCACGTCGACCAGGCACGATGGACCGACGCGGCGGCGCGGGGAGCGGCGAACCGTGCGAACGCCGCGCGCATCACCTTGGGGGAGAGCGCGGCGACCGCAAGACGGTCCAGGGGGAGGGGAGTGGTGTCACCGTCGGCGGCGACCAGTTCAGCCACTGTGGTCAGGTCTCGCCGGTACGCGGCCAGAGTGTGGGGGGAGGGCTTACGGGTGGCCCGGGCGGTCAGGAACTCCTTGATCAGACCCCCTACCGTTTCGTCCGGTTTGTCATGCATAAGGGATATTATGCATGATTCTCGCGTTCCTGTCAGGGGTCATTCCAGGGGGAGTGCCATCCGATCAACCAATGATCAACTCAACCTCGCCGAGGTGGCTGCATCCCGAGCGCTCCGATGCAGCCACCTCGGCGAACTGGCGACAGCGACGCCCGTCGGCGCTCGGGAGGCGCCGGGAGAGAGGGCGGAAGGGCCGGCACCCGCTCTGTTCCGGCGATCATGAAGTTGACCGGGAATCCTGTCCACTTTGTCGCCACCAACCTCATGATCGCCGGAATGGTGAAACGAGATGAGGGGGCGACGCCGGAGGACCGGTGTCGGTGGAGTTCGCGCCTCGGCGGGCTGCCGGGCGCGGTGAAAGCCCGGGCGACATTGCGCCCGTTGCGGACCAACGAGCCGACCGCGCGGTGGTCGGTAACCGCACCACGCTGCTTCTGCTGCGGGAGCCGTCGGTCCGTGGGAGCGAAGTTGGTGCCGCGTTCGGGGTGCGACGAGTGATCGGTTGAACGCCGGCACCGACCGGGCCCGCGTTAGGCGGTCAGCCGCCCGCGCGGGTGCTTGGGGAGACCCCCAAGCGGAACTTGACATAATGTAGATTATCGAACCCTGGTAACGAGGCCGTCCTCGACGCTGAGAGCGTCCGACAGCGCCTTCAACACCCCGGCCCAACAGTGGCCGGCCGGCACCAGCAACACCGACGCGGCTCTCCGCTTCCGGCCTGAGGTACAGCAGCGGAACCACGGTCAACTCTTGCGCAGCTTTACGCCGGCACCTCGTCCCTTGTGGCCTGGGACGGGAAGAATGTCGAGGCGTCCTCATGATCATCCGAACGTCCCGGCGCGGTTCTGAAGAACAGAACCGATGCCTCTCCCCTGTCCCTCAGACCGGCTGCGGGTCGCGGTGCTCGGCCTCCCCCGCCTCTTGACCGTCCTCGACAGACCGCAGGTCCGGCATGGCGCGCACAGCGGGTGCGAGGGCCGCGACGACGGCGAGCGCCAGCATGACGGCGGCGAAGCTGCCGAACACCACCGGGGCCGGTACCCGGTCGATGAGCAGACCGGACAGCGCCGGACCGAACGGCGCCACGATCAGCGCGATGAAGCTGGTGGCGGCGTTCGCCCTGCCCTGGAGCTCGCCGGGGGTCAGCAGGGTCTGGAGGGTCAGCATGCTGATGTTCGCCGCCGGTACGACCAGGACGCAGGCACCGGCGAGCGCGCCCAGGACCAGTCCGTTGTCGGTGGTGGCCATCGCGGTGGTGAGCACGCCGCAGGCCCAGATGACCGCGAGGATCAGCCAGCGGGTGGGTACCCGGGCGGTCAGCCAGGACGCGACGAGTGACCCGGCGACGGCGCCGAGCCCGACGCACGCCATGACGGTTCCGGCGGACAGGCCGGAGGCGCCGTTGCGGACCGGCACGACGATGATCGCCAGCAGCACGCCGGCGAATGCGAAGTTCAGGACGGCGCCGCTGAGCAGCGTGAACCGCAGTGAGGGGTGCCGCCACAGGAACCGGACACCGGCGACCGCCTGCCGGGGCAGCGACTCCCCCGGCGTGGTCAGGGTGCGGCCGAGCGGGCCGCGCAGCAGGGCCACGGCGATCAGGGAGACGGTGTACGAGATCGCGTCGACGAGGAACGGCAGTGCCGGGGCGAGGCCGAACAGGAAGCCGCCGAGGGGTGGGCCGGCCAGGTGGACGACGCCGTTGCGGGTCTCGTTGAACACGGTGGCCGTACGCAGGTCCCGGGCCGGGACGACGGCGCGGGTGGCTGCCGCGGCGGCGGGTTGCAGCGCGGCTCCGAGACCGGCGGTGGCGGCGGCGAGGAGGGCGAGCAGCAGGACGGGCGCGTGTCCGACGAGGGCGAGGAGGGTGACGCCGGTGACGGCGAGCAGCGCGCCGCCGTCGCAGCAGAGCATGAGGATGCGCCGGTCGCGGCGGTCGGCGAGCAGGCCGGCGGGCAGGAGTACGAGGACGAGGGCGATGCCTTCGGCGAAGGCGACGAGGCCGGCGTCGGTGGCGGAGCCGGTGGTCATGAGAACGAGGAGCGGTGTGGCGACGGCGGTGACCTGGGTGCCGAGTTTCGACGCGGTGCGGGCGACGGTGATGAGGAGGAAGTCGCGGTTGTGTCGCAGGCCGGTGGGTGGCATGAGGGCTCCGTGGGCGTGGTGGCGGGCGGGAGGTCGGCTCCACCGGGCGGGTTGACGGCGGACCCGGGCGGGGGCGGTTGTCGCCCCCGCCCGGGTCGCCAGGCGGATCAGGTGTGGCTGTCGCCACTGCCGTCTCAGCCGTTGCAGCAGGCGATGCTGATGCTGCTGGACTGCGGCGGGACCGCGTGGCGGGTGCCGTTCTGCGTGGCCATGGCCTGCAGGTTGAGGAGCTTCGTCATGGGGGTTCACCTCCTTCTCGGGTGTGGTGGGGCTGGCCGTCGGTGGTTCCGACGGGGTCTGTGGGCGCCGGCTGGTTCAGCTCGCGGCCAGGAGGTGGCCGGTGGGCGCGACGTGGGTGGGCGCGTCGAGGAAGGGCAGCGTGACTGCGGTGCGGTGCAGCGCGGCGTGGATCGCGGAGAGGATTCCGGCGCCGCCGGCGGCGAGGTCGGTGCAGATGCGCAGCAGGGTGTCGCCGGGGAACGCGAGGTGGCCGTCGAGGGCGTAGGCGTGCCAGGCGAGCCGGGTCAGGTGGGCCGGGGTGTGGCGGGGCGCGTCGTCGCGGACGAGGCCGGCGGGACCGTGCGGGGTGGTGCGCGGCGGGTCGTCGGTGAGCAGGGCGGTGGTGGCGAGTAGTCCGGCGCGGCCGTGGAAGAGGCCGGGTAGCAGGACGAACTCGACGTCGATGGTGCGGTGGACGGTGGTGACGATGTCGCGCAGCCAGGGGCGTTCGCCGTGGCGCAGCAGTGTGTGCGCGGCGACGGCGATGCCGGCGCTGCCTTCGTCGAGGTAGAACAGTCGCCGTGCGCCGTCGCGTACGTGCAGGTTGCCGTTGTCGTCGCGGACGGTGTGCTGCAGGTCGCGGCGCAGGGCGGTGCGGGCGGCGCGGAGCCAGGCGGGGTCGGCGGTGGCTTCGTGGAGGCGGGTGAGGAAGATCGCGGGGCCGGACCAGCCGTGGAGCAGGCCGGGGCGTGCGGGTTCGGGCACTGGGTGTCTCGTGTCGCCGGTGAGGGTGCGGGCGAGTCGGTCGCCGAGGTGCAGGGCGGCGTCGGGGACGGGTCTGCCGGGGCGGAGCAGGGCGAGTCCGATGCCGGCGAGGCCGCTGTGCAGGCCGGGGCCGTAGCGGTCGTGGAGGCCGGTGCGACATCGGTCGAGTAGTTCATCGGCGTCGTCGTGGTGTCCGGTCCGGTCGAGCAGCGCGGCGATGCCGGCCAGGCCGTCGTAGAGGCCGAGGTGGGCGGCGGGCAGGCGGTGGGCGGCGTGGGTGAGCCAGTCGAGGTGTTCGTCGCGTTCGGGGTAGTCGACGCCGGTGGTGACGAGTGCCCAGATGACGCCGGCGGCGCCGTGCGCGAGGGTGGCGCCGCCGTGCGGGAACTGGCCGGGGTCGCCGGGGAAGAGCCGGTCGGTGCGGTGCGGCGTGGCGGTGGCGCGGATGCCGGCGGCGAGTGAGGCGATCAGCTGGCGTTGGTCGGCGGGCCAGGGGTAGCGGGTGACGCGGCGGCGGCCGGGTGCGGACGGGGCCGGGTTCAGGGCGGTGTGCAGGTCGTCGCGGATGCGGTCGAGGTAGCCGGGTGGCAGGGGGAAGCGCCGGGCGACAGTGGTGAGGTCGTCGAACTTGTCGTCGCACAGCGCCGCGAGTGGTGTCAGTGGGACGAAGACGGCGAGGCGGAGGCAGGCGAGCGCGTATCTGTCGACGGCCGGGCCGCGGCGGATGCGGGGTGTGGCGAAGCCGGGGTCGCCGAGTGACGGGGTGAAGTCCTCGTCGAGCAGGTATGCCTGTTCGAAGTCGACGAGGACGATCCGGCCGTCGGGGCGGATCATGATGTTGGCGGTGTGCAGGTCGCCGAAGACCACTCCCCTGGCGTGTATCTGGGACAGGGCTGCCTCGACCTGGTCGATGACGTCGAGTGCCCAGGTGGTGTAGTCGGTCAGGTCCTTCTCGGTGGGGTCGGGGTGGATCAGGGGGTGCCGCATGGCGAGGTGGTGCTGGAGGGTGTCGCCTTCGACGTGCTCCTCGACGAGGAAGTGGTGTTCCCACCAGGTGAGGCGGTCGAGCAGTCGTGGGACGCAGTCGAGGCCGGCGAGCCGGCGCAGCATGTCCTCTTCGCGGCGCAGGCGGGTGAGCGCGTCGGTTCCGGCGCCGTCGAGGCCGGCGTGCGGGCGGGCTTCGCGCAGGACGACGGTGCGGCCGTCGCGCAGGTCGGTGGCGCGGTAGACGCCGCCGGCGTTGGAGTGGTGCAGGGCTTCCTCGATGCGATAGGGCGGTTCGTCGTCGGTCTGGGCGTCGACGGCGGCGATGTGTTCGGCGACGAAGTCGGGTACGGGGGCCCAGTCGGGCACGGTGAAGACGGGTTCGCGGCGGTCGGGGACGAGGGTTCCGTCGGGGCGGGTGACGGCGGGGACGGGCTGGTCGCCGTCGACGCACCACAGTTCGGCGAAGCCGCCGTAGCGCAGGTAGAGGGGGCCGTCGTGCCAGCGCAGGTCGCTGAGGACGTACGGGCCGCGGTAGCCGGCGAGGCGGGCGCCGAGGTCGTCGAGGATGCGGCGCAGGGCGGTGTCGTCGGCCGGGTAGAGGGCGGCGAGTTTGCCGCTTCCGGCGCGGTGGGCGTACTTCTCGTTGTTGACCAGGGCGAGGCGGCGGCTGCGCTGGAACTTGAAGGCGACGCGGTGGTTCACGCAGTGGTCGCGTACCAGGTCGAGGACGTCGGCGGCGTCGTCGAGGCCGACTGACACGTGGACTTTCCAGCCCTGCTGCGGCAGCTGGGCGTGCGGGGGGTGCCACATGACCCAGCCGCCGTGCTCGGCGACGCGCCAGCCGTCGGGCGGGGTCTGGTCGGCCAGCGGGAACCGGCTCGCCGTGTCGGCGACGTACGCCGGTGAGTCGACGTGGACCGGGTCGGCGATCAGGAACGCACCGGGCGTGGGCATGGCAAACCTCGCGGCCGTGACGGATGGGTTTGGGTGTCCGGGGGCGTTCGGTGTGTGGCCGTCGTCGTCCGGACTGGTTCCATCGTGGTGGTCGCCGGCGGGTGTTGGCGTCCGGCCGTGGGGCGAGGTTCGGGGTCCGTCCCGGCTGGGTGCCGGGTGGCGGGGGTCCGTCTGGAAGTGGACACCGGATGTCACCCGGTACGGGGACGTCCGGCGGGTCGGTGTGGGCCAGAATTTCTCGCGTACGCGGGCTGTCCGCCCGCAGTTCCTTCTGTGGAGGTCCGTGATGAGAACCGAGGTCCAGTCGCCGCCGGTGGTGGTGTTCCTGCAGGCGGAGCGGCCGGCCGGGTGGGTGACAGTGGCGCGTGGGGTGCCGCTGGACGGCCGGCGGTGTCTGCTGAGGACGGTGGGCGCGGGCCGGGCCCGGTCCGGTGACGCGGTGCGCCTGGTGGGTGTGGCCGGCGGGGACGCGTGGTCGCTCGCGGTCGCGGAGGTGTCGGTGCTGCACCGTGACGAGGCGGACCTGCTGATGGTGTCCCTCGCCGGTGAGACGGTCGCCGGCGGGTACGGCACTGATGCCTTGTCGGTGCGCCGGGTGCTGGCGATGCTCGCCGACGACGCGGACGGGCGGTGGCGGGTTGCTGCGGGCGCCGCGGCCGACGTGGTGGCGCCGGTGGTGCTGGCCGGGGCGGGCCGCCGGGGTGAGCCGGGCCGGCCGGCGGTGCCGGTTACCACGCACCGGGTGAGCGCGGCCACGCCGCCGCCCGACGGTGACGGAGGCGGTGACGACGACGGCTCTCCGCTGTCCTGGACGTGCCGGTTGTTCGGGATCGGCTGCCCCGCGGAAGACTCCTGACCCGCCGATGACCTCGGTGGCCGGTGCGGTGGCGCCGTCCGACCCGGCGCGGGCGGCGAGATGGTGGCGTCACGATCTTCTGCTGCTGCCGGTGCTGGGCCTGCTCGACCTGTTCACCGCGTCGTCCGTGGTGATCCAGAGCGAGCCGGTCGGCCCGGCCCGGCAGTGGTTGCAGGTGCTCGCCGCGGTGCTGTCGGTCGGTGCCCTGTGGTGGCGGGTCCGCGCGCCGGTCGCGGTGTTCGCCTTCGAGTGCGTGCACGGCGTGGCGATGTGGTTCCTGCTGCACGACTACCGGCCGTGGGTGGGCCTGATCGTGGCCCTGTACACGGTGGCGGCGTTGCGGCCGCTCGTGGTGTCGGCGGTGGCGTACGCGGCGGCGTGCGCCCGGAGCCTGCTCAGCGCGTTCGACTCGTTCCGGGTGGAACCGAACCCGGGCGCGCGGGCCGGTGAGTTCGTGGTGACCGCGCTGATGTTCGCGCTCATCTACGCGGCCGCGTGGACGGCCGGGTCGGTGGTGCGGCGGCACCGGCGGCGGGTGGCCCAGCTGGAACGGGAGCGGCGGGTGGCGCGGGCGGAGGCGGTGGCGTTGGAGCGTCGCCGGATCGCCGCGGAACTGCACGACGTGGTGTCCCATTCGGTGACGGTGATGGTGTTGCAGGCCGCCGGGGCGGCGCGGATCAGCGCGTCCGACCCGGAGCGGACGCGGGAGGCGTTGCTGCACATCCAGCAGGCCGGGCAGCAGGCGATGGCGGAGTTGCGGCGGCTGCTGGAGGTCATGCGGGCCGAGTCGGGCCCGGCGGACGGTGAGCCCGGCCCGCAGCCGCGGCTGGACGACATCGAGGTGCTGCTGACGTCGATGCGGTGTGCGGGGCTGACAGTGACCATGTCGGTGTCCGGCAGCCCGAGCCCGCTGGATCCGAGTATCGAGCTGGCGGCGTACCGGACGGTGCAGGAGAGCCTGACGAACACGCTCAAGCACGTCGGTCGGCGGGCCTGCGCGACTGTTCATTTCGGGTGGCGGGAGCGGGTGCTGTTGCTGCGCGTCGACGACGACGGCACGGGCCGGGAGCCGGGCTCGGCGGCGGGACTGTCCACCGGCAACGGGCTGGCCAGCCTCGCCGAGCGGCTGGAGCGCGTCGGCGGCCGCCTGGTCGCCGGGCCGCGTCCGGAGGGCGGGTTCCGGGTGAGCGCGACGCTGCCGGTCGCGCAGCGCGGCGACCTGGTGGCGGCGTCGGGTGACGGCGGGGCACCGGTTGTCGGGTGAACGCGTGTCCGCTGTGCGACATCCGGCTGGCCGGCGGCGCCGACGTCGATGATCATGTGGTGGGGCCACTGTCACGGCCGCCGACGACGGGAGCCTTCATGATCCGGGTGCTGCTCGCGGACGACCAGCCGCTCGTACGGGCGGGGCTCGCGATGCTGCTCACCAACGAACCTGACATCGAGGTCGTCGCCGAGGCCGACGACGGGGCGCAGGCCGTCGAGGTCAGTCGCCGGTTGCGCCCGGACGTGGTGCTGATGGACGTGCGGATGCCCGGCACCGACGGGCTGGCCGCGACCCGGTTGATGGCGGACGAGCAGCTCATCGACGATTCGGAGCGGCCGGTACGGATCATCATGCTGACCACGTACCACGTGGACGAGGCGGTGCACGCCGCGTTGCGGGCGGGCGCCTCCGGTTTCGTGCTCAAGGACGCCGCGCCCGCCGAGCTGGTGTCGGCGATCCGGGCGGTCGCCGCCGGGGAGGCGTGGCTGGATCCGGCGGTGGCCCGGCGGCTGCTCGACGACCTCGCCGCCCGGCCCGACCCGGGACTGCCCACCCCGGTGCAGATGCGCCGGCTCACCCCGCGGGAGCGGGAGGTGCTGGTGCTGATGGCGTACGGGATGTCGAACCGGGAGATCGCCGAGCATCTCGTGCTCGGCGACGCGACGGTCAAGACGCACGTCAGCCGGGTCCTGACGAAACTGGGGCTGCGGGACCGGACGCACGCGGTGGTGGCCGCGTACCAGTGCGGCCTGGTGGAACCCGGCACCGCGCCGCCGGCCCGGATGGCCGGCCTGTCCCGCTGAGACCCGCGGCGCGGCCGGGGGCCTCAGCGGGCGCGGCGGCGCTCAGGCGCGGACGTAGTCGGCGAGGTGTTCGCCGGTGAGCGTGGACCGGGCGGCGACGAGATCCGCAGGGGTGCCCTCGTAGACGATCCGGCCGCCGTCGTGTCCGGCGCCGGGGCCGAGGTCGATGATCCAGTCGGCGTGCGCCATGACCGCCTGGTGGTGTTCGATCACGATGACGGACTTGCCGGCGTCGACGAGCCGGTCGAGCAGGCCGAGCAGCTGGGCGACGTCGGCCAGGTGCAGGCCGGTGGTGGGTTCGTCGAGGACGTACACGCCGCCCTTGTCCCCCATCCGGGTGGCGAGCTTGAGGCGTTGCCGCTCCCCGCCGGACAGCGTCGTCAGGGGCTGACCGAGCGTGAGGTAGCCGAGGCCGACGTCGGCGAGCCGGTCGAGGATGGTGTGGGCGGCCGGGGTGCGGGCGTCGCCGTCGCTGAAGAACGTCTCGGCCTCGTCGACGGACATGGCGAGGACCTCGCTGATGTCGCGGCCGGCGAGGTGGTAGTCGAGCACGGCGGGCTGGAAGCGTTTGCCTTCGCAGTCCTCGCAGGTGCTGGCGACGCCGGCCATCATGCCGAGGTCGGTGTAGATGACGCCGGCGCCGTTGCAGGTCGGGCAGGCGCCTTCGGAGTTGGCGCTGAACAGGGCGGGTTTGACGCCGTTGGCCTTGGCGAAGGCCTTGCGGATCGGGTCGAGCAGGCCGGTGTAGGTGGCCGGGTTGCTGCGGCGGGAGCCGCGGATGGCGGTCTGGTCGACGCTGATGACGTCGTCGCGTTTGGCCAGTGAGCCGTGGATGAGGCTGCTCTTGCCGGAGCCGGCGACGCCGGTGACCACGACCAGGACGCCGAGGGGGATGTCGACGTCGACGTCGCGCAGGTTGTGGGTGCGGGCGCCGCGGATCGGCAGGGCGCCGGTGGGCGTACGCACGGCGGTCTTGAGGGTGGCGCGGTCGTCGAGGTGGCGGCCGGTGGTGGTGTCGCTGGCGCGCAGGCCGGCGACGGTGCCTTCGTAGCAGATGGTGCCGCCGTGGGTGCCGGCGCCGGGGCCGAGGTCGACGACGTGGTCGGCGATGGCGATGGTCTCGGGTTTGTGTTCGACGACGAGGACGGTGTTGCCCTTGTCGCGCAGTTGCAGCAGGAGGTTGTTCATGCGGGCGATGTCGTGGGGGTGCAGGCCGATGGTGGGTTCGTCGAAGACGTAGGTGACGTCGGTGAGGGACGAGCCGAGGTGGCGGATCATCTTGGTGCGCTGGGCCTCGCCGCCGGAGAGGGTGCCGGCGGGGCGGTCGAGGCTGAGGTAGCCGAGGCCGATCTCGACGAAGGAGTCGAGGGTGTCCCCCAGTGCCTTGAGCAGTGGGCCGACGGAGGGTTCGCGCAGGTCGCGTATCCAGGTGGCGAGGTCGCTGATCTGCATGGCGCAGGCGTCGGCGATGTTGATGCCGTTGATCTTCGAGGAGCGGGCTTCGGGGGCCAGGCGGGTGCCGTCGCAGTCGGGGCAGGTGGTGAACGTGATGGCGCGTTCGACGAAGGCGCGGATGTGGGGCTGCATGGCGTCGACGTCCTTGGCGAGCATCGACTTGCTGATGGCGGGGATGAGGCCGGTGTAGGTGACGTTGATGCCGTCGACCTTGATCTTGGTGGGTTCCTTGTGGAGCAGGTCGTCGAGTTCGCGCTTGGTGTAGTCGCGGATGGGCTTGTCGGGGTCGAACAGGCCGCTTGCGCGGAAGATGCGGCCGTACCAGCCGTCCATGCTGTAGCCGGGGATCGTGATGGCGCCCTCGTTGAGGGAGAGCTTCTCGTCGTAGAGGACGGTGAGGTCGAAGTCGGTGACGGCGCCGCGGCCCTCGCAGCGGGGGCACATGCCGCCGAGGCGGTTGAAGGTGCCCTTCTTGGTCTGGGTCTTGCCGGGGCCGCGGTCGACGGTGATGGCGCCGGCGGCGCGTACGGAGGGGACGTTGAACGAGTAGGCGTTGGGCGGGCCGATGTGGGGGTCGCCGAGGCGGCTGAACAGGATGCGCAGCATGGCGTTGACGTCGGTGGCGGTGCCGACGGTGGAGCGGGGGTCGGCGCCCATGCGTTCCTGGTCGACGATGATGGCGGTGGTGAGGCCTTCGAGGACGTCGACCTCGGGGCGGGACAGGGTGGGCATGAAGCCCTGGACGAAGGCGCTGTAGGTCTCGTTGATGAGGCGTTGGGACTCGGCGGCGATGGTGCCGAAGACCAGTGAGCTCTTGCCGGAGCCGGAGACGCCGGTGAAGACGGTGAGGCGGCGTTTGGGTAGTTCGACGTCGACGTTGCGCAGGTTGTTCTCGCGGGCGCCGTGGACGCGGATGATGTCGTGGCTGTCGGCGCGGTGCAGGCCGGTGGTGGCCTCGCTCATGGTCTCTCCGTCCGTGGTGTGGGTCAGCGCCGTTCGTTGATGCGGATGAGGTTGCCGGTGGGGTCGCGGAAGGCGCAGTCGCGTACACCGTAGGGCTGTTCGGTGGGTTCCTGGACGACGTCGGCGCCGCTTGCCGCGAGCCTGTCGAACAGGCCGTCGAGGTCGTCGGTGGCGAGGGTGAGCGCGCCGTAGCTGCCCTTGGCGATGAGTTCGAGGATGGTGCGGCGTTCGTCGTCGTTGATGCCGGGGTCGGCGGCGGGTGGGTGCAGGACGATGCCGGTCTCGGGCTGTTCGGGTGGGCCGACGGTGAGCCAGCGCATGGTGTCGCCGCGGCCGACGTCGTTGCGGAGTTCGAAGCCGAGGGTGTCGCGGTAGAACGCGATGGCGGCGTCGGCGTCGGTGTGCGGCAGGAACGCGTAGTGAATGGTGATCGTCATGGTGGTCACGCTAGTGCTGCCGGCCGGTGCGGGCTTCTCGATTCCTGACCGGTCGGGTGGCTTGTTTGGTCAGGCACGGGGGCGGTTCGGCGGTGTCGGGGGCGTGGCGGGCGCGGTAGGCGCTGGGTGGTTCGCCGACGAGTTCGGTGAAGCGGGTGCTGAAGGTGCCCAGGGACTGGCAGCCGACGGCGAAGCAGACATCGGTGACGCTGAGGTCGCCGCGGCGCAGCAGCGCCATGGCGCGTTCGATGCGGCGGGTCATGAGGTACGCGTACGGGGACTCGCCGTAGGTCTGACGGAACTGGCGGCTGAGGTGTCCGGCGGACATGTGCTCACCGCGGGCGAGGGCTTCGACGTCGAGGGGTTGCGCGTATTCGCGGTCGATGCGGTCGCGGACGCGGCGCAGCCGGGTCAGGTCGCGGAGGCGTTGGGCGAACGCGGGGTCGTCGGTGACCGGGGGCACCCGTGCATCTTCGCTGTTCGGCGGCGGTGTCGTCCACCTGTTCGAGCGGCGAGTCGCCGCCCGGGCGCACCTGTCGCACAGGTGCGCCCGGGCGGGCGGTCAGCGCAGCCGGCGGGCGGTGAAACGGGTGGGCGGGTCGGCGATGGCGTCCTGGGTGGCGACGATCTGCAGTTCGCGGGTGCCGGCTTCGAGGGTGGCCTCGAGTACGGCGTAGATCGAGTTGGTGGTGTGTTCCAGGGCGGTCCGGGGTGAGCCGGTGGTGGCGAGGTGGGCGAGGTAGAGGGCGGCGGTGACGTCGCCGCCGCCGTTGGGGGTGATCGGCAGCAGCGGGGTGGTGACGGCCCAGGCGCCGTCGTCGGAGACGGCGACGACCTCCAGGTGGCCGGCGGGCAGGTCGCCGTGCAGGACGCTGGTGACCAGGACGTGCCGGGGGCCGGTGGCGCGGACGGCGTCGACGGCGGCGAGCAGGTCGTCGAGGGTGTCGGTGGTGCGGCCGGCGAGGAATTCCAGTTCGAACTGGTTGGGGGTGACGATGTCGGCGCGGGGGACGACGGTGTCGCGGAGGTATTCGGGGATGCCGGGGCGGACGAACATGCCGCGGCCGACGTCGCCCATGACCGGGTCGCAGCAGTAGAGGGCGGCCGGGTTGGCGGCCTTGACGCGGGCGACGGCGTCGAGGATGACGGCGCCGACGGCGGGGTCGCCCTGGTAGCCGGAGAGCACGGCGTCGGCGGTGCCGAGCACGCCGCGGTCCTCGATGCCGGCGATGACGTCGGCGACGTCGGTGGGCGCGAGCAGGGGGCCGCGCCAGGCGCCGTAGCCGGTGTGGTTGGAGAAGTGCACGGTCAGGACCGGCCAGACCTCGTGCCGGAGGCGTTGCAGGGGGAACACGGCGGCGGAGTTGCCGACGTGGCCGTAGGCGACCGACGACTGGATGGACAGGATCTTCACCCGGTCATCGTCGCATCTCCGCTGGTGGTGACGGTTGGTGGTGGGATGATGACCGGGTGGCTGCGGCGGCGACCGTTCGGCTCAGTGTTCCGACCGTCCGGCGCTCGGCGGGTTTGGGCGCGGCGTGCGGTGGGGGCATGAACCGAGGGGTTCTCGCCATCTGGACGGAGGAAGCAACGATGCTTTCCGCACTCGATCGTCGGCACACCGTCGCGCCGCCGGGGTACAGCCGCTGGCTGATCCCTCCGGCGGCGCTGGCGATCCATTTGTGCATCGGGCAGGTCTACGCGACGAGCGTGTACAAGAACTCCCTGATCGCGCACTTCGACACGGGGCAGACGGCGATCGGGGTGATCTTCAGTATCGCGATCGTGATGCTGGGGTTGTCGGCCGCGGTGGCCGGCACGTGGGTGGAGGCGAACGGCCCGCGTAAGGCGATGTTCGTCTCGGCGTGTTTCTGGGCGGCGGGCTTCCTGGTCGGGGCGCTGGGCATCGCGACCGGCCAGCTGTGGTTGCTGTATCTGGGGTACGGGGTGCTGGGCGGGATCGGTCTGGGGATCGGGTACATCTCCCCCGTCTCCACGTTGATCAAGTGGTTTCCGGACCGGCCGGGTCTGGCGACCGGGTTGGCGATCATGGGGTTCGGTGGTGGGGCGATGGTGGCCTCTCCCCTGTCCCGCCAGTTGCTGTCGCTCTACGACTCGGGCTACGACCCGTCGGACAGCGGTTCCACGGCGTCGGGGTCGGCGCTGGTGTGGCTGTTCGTGACGCTCGGCCTCGGCTATTTCGTGATCATGATGTTCGGGGTGTTCAACGTTCGGGTGCCGGCGCCGGGCTGGCGGCCGGCCGGGTTCGACCCGGCGCAGGTGGCGGAGAAGCCGCTGGTGACGACCGCGAACGTGTCGGCGGCGAACGCGCTGAGGACGCGGTCGTTCTGGCTGCTGTGGGTGGTGCTGTTCTGCAACGTGACGGCGGGCATCGGGATCCTGGAGCAGGCCAGCCCGATGATCCAGGACTTCTTCCGGGACAACGGGACGTCGGCGGTGTCGGTGGCGGCGGCCGGCGGGTTCGTGGGGCTGCTGTCGCTGTTCAACATGGCGGGCCGGTTCGTGTGGTCGTCCACGTCGGACGTGATCGGCCGCAAGCCGATCTACGTGCTGTACCTGGGCGTGGGCACGGTGCTGTATCTG
This sequence comes from Micromonospora sp. NPDC048887, assembly GCF_040649715.1. Taxonomy (NCBI): domain Bacteria; kingdom Bacillati; phylum Actinomycetota; class Actinomycetes; order Micromonosporales; family Micromonosporaceae; genus Micromonospora; species Micromonospora sp. NPDC048887. The sequence goes on from NZ_JBEZGA010000009.1 coordinate 68,410, forward strand.
CTGCTGGCACTGTTCGGGCAGACCGCGACAGCGTTGTTCGTGCTGCTGGCCTGCGTGATCCTGTCGTTCTACGGCGGCGGTTTCGCGACGATGCCGGCGTACCTGCGGGACCTGTTCGGCACGTTCGAGGTGGGTGCGATCCACGGCCGGCTGCTGACCGCGTGGTCGGCGGCGGGTGTGGCCGGGCCGCTGATCGTCAACGGGTTCCTCGACGCGCAGGGCGAGCCGGGCACGTTGACCGCGGCGGCGTACCGGCCGGCGTTGTTCACGATGGTCGGCGTGCTGGTCGTGGGTCTGGTGGCGAACCTTCTGGTGCGGCCGGTGCCGGAGCGCTACCACGAGCCGGCGTCCGGGCGGGACGGGACAGCACCGGGTGCGACGGAGAGGAGCGGATCGTGAACGAGCGGACCGGTGGCGGGCAGGGAGCCCGTCTGGTGGTGTCGTGGCTGCTGGTGTCGGCGCTGCTGGGCTACGGGGTGGTGCAGACGGCGATCACGGCGGCGAAGCTGTTCACCGAGTAGCACAGGCGAGAAGGCGGCCCGGGGGGATGTCCCCGGGCCGCCGCCGGGTCAGAGACCGCCGCCGACGCGCAGCACCGCGCCCGTGGTGTACGAGGCGTCCGCGCCGAGCAGGTACGCGATCGCGCCGGCCACCTCCTCGGGTTCCCCGGCACGGCCCATCGGGATCCGGCCGGCGGCGCTGTCGGGGCGGTCGGGCACGCCGGAGCGGGCGTGGATGGTGGTACGGATGATGCCGGGGGCGACGGCGTTGACCCGGATGCCGCGCGGCGCGAGTTCCTTGGCCAGCCCGACGGTGAGGGTGTCGGTGGCGGCCTTGACGGCGGCGTAGTGGACGTACTCGCCGGGTGAGCCGAGGGTGGCGGCCACCGAGGAGACGTTGACGATTGCGCCGCCGCTGGTGAGCCGCCGGGCGGCCTGCTGGGCGCACAGCACGTACCCGATGAGGTTGACGTCGACGACCTCGCGCAGGTCGGTGACGCGCAGGTCGGTGAACGGGCCGATCGGGCTGGTGACGCCGGCGTTGTTGACCAGGCCGGTGAGCGGGCCGAGCCGGTCGGCGGCGTCGAAGATGAGGCGTACCTGGTCGGGGTCGGTGGTGTCGGCGGCGACGGTGACCGCGCGGCGGCCGGCGGCGCGCACGTCGGCGGCCACCGTCTCGGCGGCGGTGTGGTCGGTGCGGTAGCCGATGACCAGGTCGTGGCCGTCGGCGGCGAGCCGGCGGGCGGTGGCCGCGCCGATGCCGCGCCCTCCCCCGGTGACGATGGTGACGGAGCTCAATTCCTCTCCCCTACCTGGTGGTGAGGGCCGACGTTACCGTGGGCGGGACCATCCGGGGTGGAGAGGACTGTCACATGGGGCGCGCGTTGGTGCTGGGTGGCGGCGGGGTGACAGGGGTGGCCTGGGAGCTGGGCCTGCTGGCCGGGCTCGCCGGGCACGGCCTGCGGCTGGACGAGGCGGACCTGGTGGTGGGCACGTCGGCCGGGTCGGTGGTCGGGGCGCAGGTGCGCTCGGGTACGCCGCTGACGGAGCTGTACGAGGCGCAGTTGCGGCCGCCGCGCGACGAGGTGCCGGCCCGGCTCGGCGCCGGTGTGCTGTTGCGCTGGGCGTGGGCCGGTGGGCGGGGCCGCGACGCCGCGCGGGCCCGGGCGCGGATCGGCGCGATGGCGTTGTCGGCGCGTACCCCGTCGGAGCAGTCGCGGCGGGCGGTGATCGCGGCGCGGCTGCCGTCGCCGGACTGGCCGGCGGCGCGGCTGCTGGTCACCGCCGTGGACGCGGCGTCGGGTGAGTTCGTGGTGTTCGACGCCGACAGCGGGGTGTCGCTCGTGGACGCGGTCGGCGCCAGCTGCGCGGTGCCGGGGGTGTGGCCGCCGGTGACCGTCGACGGCCGGCGGTACGTCGACGGCGGGGTGCGGTCGCCGGTGAACGCGGATCTGGCGGCCGGGTGCGGGCAGGTGGTGGTGCTGGCGCCGACGCGTGCGGCGGTGGGGCCGATGCCGCGGCCGGCGGCGCAGGTCGCGGCGTTGCGGGAGGCGGGGGCGCGGGTGGCGGTGGTGTCGCCGGACCGGACGGCGCGCACGGCGATCGGCCGTAACGTGCTGGATCCGGCGCGGCGGGCGGCGTCGGCGCGGGCCGGGTTCGCCCAGGCCGACACGGTGGCCGCCGAGGTGGCCGGGGTGTGGCGGTGACCGCGATCAGGAGTCGCTGGTCAGGCGGGCCAGCCGCCGGTTGAGGTAGCGCTGTTCGGGCAGGCTGCCGGTGAGGCGGGCGGCCAGCCGGTAGTGCTCGGCGGCGGCCCGCGGATCGCCGTGGAGTTCCAGCAGGTGGGCGCGGACGGCGTGCAGCCGGTGGTGGTCGCGCGTCGCCGGGTCGGCGAGCAGCGGGTCGAGCAGCGCCAGTCCGATGGCGGGGCCGTGCGCCATGGCCACGGCGACGGCCTGGTTGAGGGTGACGAACGGGCTGGGAGCGACCCGGCTCAGCATGTCGTAGAGGACGCTGATCTGCAGCCAGTCGGTTTCCGGGAAGGCCGGCGCCTCGGCGTGCACGGCGGCGATGGCCGCCTGGAGCTGGTAGCGGCCCACCGGGCCGTGCGGCAGGGCCCGGTCGAGCAGCGTTACTCCCTCGTCGATGAGGTCGCGACGCCAGCGGGTGCGGTCCTGCTCGGCGAGCGGCACGAGGTCACCGGCGGCGTCGGTGCGGGCGGGTGAGCGGGCGTGGGTGAGCAGCATCAGCGCCAGCGCGCCGGCGGCCTCGTGGTGGCCGGGTAGCGCCGCGTGGACCTGCCGGGTGAGCCGGATCGCCTCCTCGGCGAGCTCCACGTCGACGAGCTGGTCACCGGAGGTGCGGGTGTAGCCCTCGCTGAACACCAGGTGGCACACGTCCAGCACGGCGGCCACCCGGTCGGGCAGCGCGTCCGGCGGCGGCATGGTGAACCGGGCGCCGGCCTCGCGCAGGGTCGTGCGGGCGCGGCTCAGCCGCTGCGTCATGGTCCGGGCCGGCACCAGGTAGGCCGCGGCGATCTGCTCCACGCGCAGTCCCGCCACCGCGCGCAGGGTCAGCGCGACCTGGGAGGGGCGGCTCAGTGCCGGGTGGCAGCACAGGAACAGCAGCCGCAGCGTGTCGTCGGCGCCGGTCACGGGCGTGTCGTCGTCGACGGGCGGTACCACGCCGGCGCCGGGTTGCCGGGCCGCGTCGAGCCGCTCGCGGCGGGTCCGGGCCGCCTCGGCGCGCATCCGGTCGATCAGCCGCCGGGAGGCGACCTGGATGAGCCAGGCCCGCGGTTCGTCGGGCACACCGGTGAGCGGCCAGCGAGCGGCGGCCGCCTCCGCCGCGTCCTGCAGGGCGTCCTCGCAGGCGTCGGGGTGCCCGTAGCGGCGCAGCAGCGCGGCGCGGACGTGCGGCGCTTCCCGGCGCCACACGTCCGCGAGGGGCGCGGCGTCACTGATCGGAGCCGCCCGGCCACATCAGGGGCCGCAGCTCGACCGTCTCGCCCGGGCCGGCGAACTTCGCGGCGACGGCCTCCGCGCGGGCCTGGTCCTCGACGTCGACGAGGAAGAAACCGGCGAGGTGTTCCTTGGCCTCCGAGTACGGGCCGTCGGTGGCCAGGGGTGCGCCGTCGCGCCACCGGTAGAGCCGTGCGGTGCCGGGGTCGGCGAGCGCCTCCCCCATGACCAGCTCACCGTTGGCGTGCAGCTCGGTCATCACCTGCTCGAAGTCGGCGTTGAGCTGTTCGCGTACCTCGGCGGGCAGCTCCTGGTGGGCGGCGAGGTATTCGGAGGTGGGGTGGCCCCACGGCTCCGGGTTGGAGTGGATCATGATCACGTACTTCACTGGCTGTCCTTCGCGTCGTGCGGCGGTGTCTCCCCGCCGCTCGCCCGGTACGACGGAGCGGGATCGCCGATGTCTACATATCCTCGCGTCATGAGTGACGCGGTGGGTGTCGGTGACCTGGTCGAGGATTTCACGCTGCCGGACGAGACGGGTACGCCACGGCGCCTGTCGGAGTTCCTGGCCGCCGGTCCGGTGGTGCTGTTCTTCTACCCGGCGGCGATGACGCGGGGCTGCACGGCGGAGAGCTGCCACTTCCGGGACCTGGCGGCGGAGTTCGCGGCGGTGGGCGCGCAACGGGTGGGGATCAGCCGGGATCCGGTGCAGCGGCAGGCGGAGTTCTCCCGCCGGCACGGGCTCGGCTATCCGCTGCTGTCCGACGCCGACGGCGAGGTGGCGCGGGCGTTCGGGGTGCGGCGGCGGCTGCCGCTGGGCGCGCTGAGCACCCGGCGGATGACGTTCGTGATCGGCACGGACCGGCGGGTGCTCGCCGTGGTGCACAGCGAGCTGAGCATGAACGAGCACGCCGACGCGGCGCTGCGCGCCCTCGGGGGCTGATCATCGCGGTGTCGCAGCCGGCTGGTATCAAGGCTGCGTCAAACAGGTGTACGGAAGAGGGCGTGATGGCGGGTCAGGGTTTGTCCACTGACGAGGTTCAGGGAATCCGGGAGGCCCTTGCGGCGGGCCGCAAGCCCCGGGTGGTGTTCACCGAGGCGGCCGGGCAGATGGCCGGGCAGCTCGGGCAGGTGGTGGAGCTGACCGACCCGGCGGCGTCGGAGGAGTTCGTGGTGGTTCGGTTCGGCCGCGACGAGCTGCCGTTCTCCCCCGCCGACGTGGCGATCGCCCCCAAGGGCGCCGGGCGGCGTCCGGCCACGGAGGCGAAGCCGGAGCCGGAGCAGCCGCCGGCCGCGCCGGAGCCTGCGTTCGTGCTGGACACGCCGCGGGTGCCGGCGCCGCGGCGGGAGGAGACGAAGACCGAGGCGCCGCCGGCGGAGCCGAAGCCGGCGAAGCGGGCGGTGAAGGCCGCGAAGCCGAAGACGCCGCCGGGGCTGACCGTGACGCTGGCCTACGCCGAGGGCGAGTGGACGGTGGCCGCGCAGCAGGGCACGAAGGCGCTGGCCCGGCCGTACGTGGTGAAGCCGGCCGAGGCGCTGCGGATGGTGGCGCTTGTCGACGTGCCCGGCGTGCAGGAGGCGGTGGAGCAGATCCTGGCCGCCGAGCGGGCCGAGGCCGAGCAGCAGGCGGAGAAGCTGCGCGCCGAGCTGGCCGAGATCGAGGCGCGGCTGGCGGAGCTGCGCGAGGCGCGCTGACCCTTGGACGCCCCGCGGGGCCGGTGCGACCCCCTCGCACCGGCCCCGCGCCCCTGCGCCCACAGGTCGATCAGTGTTGCGGGATGTTCTGTACCCCGATCCGGCGGCGGAACACCCAGTACGTCCAACCCTGGTACGCCAGCACGATCGGCGTGAACACCACTGCCACCCACGTCATGATCTTCAGGGTGTACGGGGTGGACGCGGCGTTGGTGGCGGTGAGCGTGCCGGCCGCGTCGAGGGTGGACGGCATCACGTTCGGGAACAGCGCGGCGAACAGCGTCGCCACGGCCAGCGCGATCGCCACGGCGGTGCCGGTGAACGCCCAGCCCTCCCGGCGTACCTTGGCCGCGGCCAGACCGCCGAGCAGGGCGAGGGCGGCACCGACGGCGAGCACGACGGCGGCGGCGCTGGAGCGGATGCTCAGCGACCAGCTCAGGAACGCCACGGCGGCCACGGCGGTGCCGACGCCGAGCTTGACGGCGAGGGCGCCGGCGCGCTCCCGGATGTCACCGGTGGTCTTGAGCGCCAGGAACACCGCGCCGTGGGTGAGGAACAGCCCCAGCGTGGTCAGGCCGCCGAGCAGCGCGTACGGGTTGAGCAGGTCGAACAGACCGCCGACGTACTCGTGGTCGGCGTCCAGGGGCACGCCGCGGAAGATGTTGGCGAACGCCACGCCCCACAGCACGGCCGGGATCGCCGAGCCCCAGAAGATGGCCTGGTCCCAGCGGCGCTTCCAGGACGCCTCGGGCCGCTTGTGGCGGTACTCGAAGGCGACGCCGCGGGCGATCAGGGCCAGCAGAATGAGCAGCAGCGGCAGGTAGAAGCCGGAGAACAGGGTGGCGTACCACTCGGGGAAGGCGGCGAACATGGCGCCGCCGGCGGTGATCAGCCACACCTCGTTGCCGTCCCAGACCGGGCCGATGGTGTTGATCAGGACGCGGCGCTGCCTGTCGTCGCGGCCGAGCACCGGCAGCAGCATCCCGACGCCGAAGTCGAAGCCTTCGAGGATGAAGTAGCCGGTGAAGAGCACTGCTACGAGGAGAAACCAGACGGTCGTCAGTTCCACGGTTGGGCTCCGGGGTGTCAGTAGGCGAACGCCAGCGGGCGCTCGGCGTCGTCGGTGTCGTCGTCGGTCTGCGGGGTGACGTCCGGGACGCCGGCGCGGGCGTAGCGGACCAGCAGCTTGAACTCGACCACCGCGAGGACGGCGTAGATGAGGGTGAACGCGGTGAAGGAGGTGAGGACCTCGGTCAGGGAGACGCTGCGGGACACGCCGTCGCGGGTGAGCATCTCGCCGAAGACGATCCACGGCTGGCGGCCCATCTCGGTGAAGATCCAGCCGAAGGAGTTGGCGAGCAGCGGCAGCACGGGCATGACCAGGCCGGCGCGCAGCAGCCACTTGCTGGTGGGGGTGCGGCCCTTGCGCTGGCTCCAGAGCACCAGCAGCGCGATCGCGGCGGCGGCCAGCCCGAAGCCGATCATGAAGCGGAAGCTCCAGTAGGTGACCGGGATGATCGGGGCGTAGTTGCCGGGGCCGTACTGGCTGGCGTACTGGGCCTGGAGGTCGTTGATGCCCTGCACGGTGCCGTTGGGGTCGCCGGTGCCGAGGAACGACAGCAGGTACGGGATCTTGATGGCGAACAGCTCGCGGCTGCCGTCGAGGCTGCCGACGGTGAGCACGGAGAACGAGGCGGGGCTCTCGGTGGTGTAGAGGCCCTCGGCGGCGGCCATCTTCATCGGCTGCACCTCGGTCATGATCTTGCCCTGGATGTCGCCGGTGAGGATGACGAGCGCCGAGGAGACCAGGACGACCCAGGAGCCGAGCTTGGTGGCGAAGCGGTACGCGCCGGTGTCGGCGCTGTCGCGGTTGCGCATCACGTGCCACAGGCCGACGGTGACCATCAGCGACCCGGCGACCAGGAACGCACCGGCCAGGGTGTGCGGGAAGGTGATCAGGGCGACCTTGTTGGTGAGCACGGCGACGAAGTCGGTCAGCTCGGCGCGGCCGCTCTCGGGGTTGATCCGGAAGCCGACCGGGTTCTGCATGAACGAGTTGGCGGCGAGGATGAAGTACGCCGACAGGTTGGTGCCGATCGCGGCGGCCCAGATCGAGGCCAGGTGCAGGCGCTTGGGCAGCCGGTCCCAGCCGAAGATCCACAGACCGATGAACGTGGATTCGAGGAAGAACGCGACCAGGGCCTCGATGGCCAGCGGCGCACCGAAGATGTCGCCGACGAAGCGGGAGTAGTCGCTCCAGTTCATGCCGAACTGGAACTCCTGCACGATGCCGGTGACCACACCCATCGCGAAGTTGATCAGAAACAGTTTGCCGTAGAACTTGGTGAGTTTGAGGTACCGCTCGTTGCCGGTGCGGTGCCACATGGTCTGGAGGATCGCCACCAGCACGGACAGGCCGATGGTCAACGGCACGAACAAGAAGTGGTAGACGGTGGTGACACCGAACTGCCAGCGGGCGACGTCCAACGCGTCCACCTGAAAACCCCCAGCTGCGCATACTACGAGACGTAGTAGATACTACTCGTCGTCGTAGGGAGACCAGCAGGGCCGCAGGGCCCCACCCGGCCCGGGACCAATGACCCTGATCACCCTTGCCGGAGGACCTGCGGTCCCGGGCTCACCCTTGCCGGAGGACCTGCGGTCCCGGGCTCACCCTTGCCGGAGGACCTGCGGTCCCGGGCTCACCCTTGCCGGAGGACCCTGCGGTCCCCGGATCACCGTGCCCGGGTGCCGGGATCGCCCTGGCTCGTGCGACCATCCAGCGTTGATGAACAGCACCCCCTGGCGCGCGCCGCTGCTGTGGCGGGCCGCGCAGACGCTCGCCTGCGCCGCCGTCAGGCTGGTCGGCCGGCTGGAGGTCACCGGCGACGTGCCCGACGCGCTGCGCCACGGCCCGCTGGTCCTGGCCGCCAACCACATCAGCCCGTTCGACCCGGTGGTCCTCGCCGCCGCCTGCCGGGTCCGGCGGGTCGCGCCCCGGATCATGGCCACCGGCGGGCTGTTCCGCACCCCGGTGATCGGGGCGCTGATGCGCCACGCCGGGCACATCCGCGTCGACCGGGGCACCGCGGCGGTGCACCGGTCACTGGAGGTCGCCGCCGAGGCGGTGGCCGGCGGCTCGGTGGTGCTGGTCTACCCGGAGGGGCGCATCGGGCTCGACCCCGGCATGTGGCCCGAGCGGGGAAAGACCGGCGCCGCCCGGCTCGCCTTCGCCGGCGGCGCCGCTGTGGTGCCGGTCGCCCAGTGGGGCTCGCACGAGGTGCTGCCCTACCGGGCGCCCAAGGGGATGCTGCGCGCGGTCGCCCGGGCGATCGTCCGCCGGCCCGCCATCAGGGTGCACTTCGGCGCCCCGGTGCCGCTGGACGACCTGCGCTCCGGCTCCCCCGGCGCGGCCCGGCAGGCCACCGACCGGATCATCGACGCGATCACCGACGACCTGGTGGCGCTGCGCCCCGACGAGCCGGACCTGCCACGCCACGTCGACCCGGGGCGGCCCGTCGAGACCACCCGCGCCCACCGCCGCCACCGCGCCGGCTGAGGCATCCCGGCCCCGGTGGCGGGTATCAAGTCCCGCACTCTTTGGGCGGAGAGGACCTGGTCATGACCACTGTCCGAGCACTCGTACTCAACTGCACCCTGAAGCGTTCCCCGGCGACGTCCAGTTCACAGGTGCTCGGCCAGGAGGTGCTCGACGCGCTGGCCGATCAGGGCGTCGACGGCGAGATCGTCCGGGTGGTCGACCACGACGTGCGCTTCGGGGTCTCCGTCGACGAGGGCGACGGAGACGGCTGGCCCGACATCCGTGCCAAGCTGCTCGCCGCCCAGATCCTGATCATCGCCACGCCGATCTGGCTCGGTCAGCCCTCGTCGGTGACCAAGATGGTCCTCGAACGGTTGGACGCCGAGCTGTCCGAGACCGACGAGCAGGGCCGCCTGCGCACCTACGGCAAGGTCGGCGGGGTGGCCGTGGTCGGCAACGAGGACGGCGCGCACCACACCATCGCCGAGGTGCAGCAGGCCCTCAACGAGGTGGGGTTCACCTGCCCGGCCGCCGGGGCCACCTACTGGGTCGGGGAAGCGCTGCACAAGACCGACTACATCGACGCCCGCCCCAAACCCGACACGACCGGCCGCACCACCGCCGCGCTGGCGCTCAACAGCGCCCACCTGGCCCGGCTGCTCGCGGAACAGCCGTACCCGCCACCTGGATCCCGTGACGCAGGCACCGGCACCAGCAGCCACCCGGGCTGACCCGGCACACCCCAACCCCGACCTCGGCCCGCTCCCGCCCGTCGACCTTGCAGTTGGTGCCCCGGCAAACCCGGCGAAACACCCCTGACGAGGGCCGCAAGTGCAAGATCGGCGAGGTGGGGCGGGTGGGTCAGGTGGTGTTGCGCAGCCGCTCTTCGAGCGCGTCCAGGTCCGGCACGAACCACACCTGGTCGTGCCGGTTCGACTCGGCCACCAGCGCGCGCAACGCGCCGCTGCGCTCCAGGTGGGCGGAGATGTCACCGACGACGGCAAGGCGCAGCCGGTAGTTGACGAACTTCTGCATCACCTCACCGGCGAAGCGGGTGCCGAGGGTGAAGAAGGCGGGGTCGAGCCGGCCGGCCGGCACCGCGACCACTGTCGCGCCGAGGAACGCCGCGCCGATCAGGTCCAGCGCGTCGCGCTCGGTGGCGATCGGCGGGCCGTCCGGGTCGCAGACCAGCACCTGCTCGCCGGCGCGCTCCTGCATCAGGTCAGTCATGGTCGCGCTCCCCGCCGCCGAGCAGGCCGTTGCCGCCGTCGAGCACCCCGTCGAGCAGGCGCAGCAGGTCGGCGGTGGCGGTGAGGTCGCCCAGGATCATGATGGTCATGCGGTGCCGCTCCTCGTCGTGGACCGTCTGCACGCGCAGCGGACGGTCCGGGTCGTGGTGGGTGTTCACGCCGGCCAGCACCAGCGTGGCGAGCCGGTCGGCGGCGGTCCGGTCGACGCCGTCGAGGCGGACGACGCTGGACACCTCCGCTCCCGGCGCCGAGGCGGCCGGGGCAGGCCGGCCGGTCAGCGCGTCCAGGTCCGCGCGGGCGATCCGGTACTGCTTACCGATCCGGGTGGCCCGCAGCCGCCCGGATCGGATGTAGCCGCGCACGGTGCGCACGTGCAGGCCGAGCAGGTCCGCGACCTGCTCCACCGAGTACATGTCGTTACTCATCGCACCCTATGTTAATCGAGTTAGGGAACGATAGGGAATTTCATCGCCCGGCCATCTGCGGGCCACCCCGGGCGGGCATACTGCCCGCGTGCAGCCCCGTCACGGCTACCTCGACGCGCCCGCGCCGCTGGCGTTCGCCCACCGCGGCGGCGCGGCCGACGGCGACGAGAACACCACCGCCGCGTTCGCCCGTGCCGTCGCCCTCGGCTACCGGTACGTGGAGACCGACGTGCACGCCACCGCCGACGGCGTGTCAGTGGTCTTCCACGACCCGACGCTGCGCCGCGTCACCGGCGAACAGGGCCGCATCGCGGACCTGCGCTGGGCCGACCTGTCCTCGGTGCGCGTCGGCGGGGCCGCCCTGGTGCCCCGCCTGGACGAGGTGCTCGACGCCTGGCCGCAGGTGCGGTTCAACATCGACGTGAAGGCCGACGGGGGCGTGGAACCCACTGTCGCCACCGTCACCCGGGTCGGCGCGGGCGGCCGGGTGCTGCTCGCCTCGTTCAGCGACGCCCGGCTGGCCCGGCTGCGGGCGCTGGCCGGGCCGGAGGTCGCCACCAGCCTCGGCATGCGCGGGGTGGCCCGGGTGCGGCTGGCCTCGCTGCACGGGCGGCCCCTGCGGCTGCCCCCGTCCGTGGTGGCCGCGCAGGTGCCGGTCTCCTTCGGGCGGCTGCCGGTGGTCGACAGGCGGTTCCTCGCGTACTGCCACCGGATCGGGTTGCAGGTGCACGCCTGGACGATCGACGAACCTGCCCAGATGCACCACTTACTTGATCTTGGTGTGGATGGCATCATGACCGATCACGTCAGCGTGCTCCGTGACGTCTACCGCAGTCGCGGCCACTGGGCCGCCTGACCCCCCGAGGACGACCCCCGATGGCCGATACGGTCACCCCCGCCGTCGCCGACCCCGCCGGACCGGGCAGCACCCGCCGCGAGCGCACCGGCTGGTACTTCTACGACTGGGCGAACTCCGCGTTCCAGACCACAGTCATCACGGTCTTCCTCGGGCCGTTCCTCACCACAGTCACCGAGCTGGCCGCCGGCTGCGAACTGGGCGCGGACAGCTGCGACGGCGCGGTGTACCCGCTGGGCATCAAGGTCGCCGCCGGCTCGTTCTACCCGTACCTGATCTCGCTGTCGGTCTTCCTCACCGTGTTCGTGCTGCCGGTGGTCGGCGCGATCGCCGACCGGTCGGCGCACAAGAAGCGGCTGCTCGCCGCCGCGGCGTTCACCGGCGCCGGCGCGACCATCGCGTTCGCGTTCGTCACCGGCGAGCGCTACCTGCTCGGCGGCGCGCTGTTCCTGATCGCGAACATCTCCTTCGGCGCCGCCGTGGTCGTCTACAACTCGTTCCTGCCGCAACTGGGCGGCCCGGACGAGCGCGACGGCATCTCCAGCCGCGGCTGGGCCATCGGTTACCTCGGCGGCGGGCTGCTGCTCGCGCTGAACCTGGTCGCCGTCACCATGCTCAGCGAGGAGGGCAACGCCCAGCGCACGCTGGACCTGGCCCGCTGGTCGATCGTGTCGGCCGGCGTGTGGTGGGCCGCGTTCACCCTGGTCCCGCTGCGCTGGCTGCGCGAGCACCCGACCGAGGCGGCCCGCCGGGGCGGCAGCGGTGTCAACGTGCTCACCGACGGGTTCCGGCAGCTCGGGCGCACCCTGCGGGAGATCAAGACGTACCCGCTGACGCTGTACTTCCTGCTCGCGTTCCTGGTCTTCAACGACGGCATCCAGACCGTCATCACCCTGGCCAGCCAGTACGGCACCGAGGAGCTGCGGCTGGAGCAGAGCACCCTGATCGTGACCATCCTGCTGGTGCAGTTCCTCGCCTTCGGCGGCGCGCTGGCCCTCGGCGCGCTCGCCAAGCGCATCGGCGCCTGGAAGACCGTGCTGCTGTCGCTGGTGCTCTGGACCGGTGTGATCATCGCCGCGTTCCGGCTTCCCGCCGAGGCGCCCGTACCGTTCATGATCCTCGGCGGCTGCATCGGCCTGGTGCTCGGCGGCAGCCAGGCCCTGAGCCGGTCGTTGTTCAGCCAGCTCATCCCGGCCGGCAAGGAGGGCGAGTACTACGGCTTCTACGAGATCAGCGACAAGGGCACCAGCTGGCTCGGCCCGCTGGCGTTCGGCCTGGTCTTCCAGCTGACCTCGTCGTACCGGGTGGGTCTGGTGTCGCTGCTGATCTTCTTCGTGGTCGGTTTCGCGCTGCTGGCCGCCGTGCCGATGCGCCGGGCCATCATCGCCGCCGGCAACACCCCGCCCCGGGTGCTCTGACCCGCCGTGCCCCGGCGGGTGGATCATCGCGGGCCTGATCGGGCGTCGTCGATCGGCTAGGCTGCCCCGACGTGACCGACGACGCCGCCCCGACCTGCCTGGCCCGCCCCCTGCCGGGGCCCGGTGACGACCGAGCCGCCGGCTGCGCCGCCGCGCGCGGCGTCGACGGCCGGCCGCTGCACGCCGCCGCGCTGAAGTTCTTCTGGGGGCCGATGGACTGCGGCAAGTCCACCATGGCGTTGCAGATGAACCACAACCACGCCCGGCAGGGCCGCCGCGGCCTGGTCACCACCCGCATCGACCGCTCGCTGGGCCCGCAGGTCACCACCCGCATCGGCCTGGCCCACGAGGCCGTCGAGGTCACCGACGACCTCGACCTGCGCGTCCTGGTCCGCGACGCGTGGGCCGAGGGGGTACGGGTGGACTACCTGATCTGCGACGAGGCGTCGTTCTACAACCTCGAACACATCGAGCAGATGGCCGAGCTGGTCGACCGGTTCGACGTCGACGTCTACGCGTTCGGCCTGGCCACCGACTTCCGCTCCTGCCTGTTCCCGGCCGCGCAGCGGCTGTTCGAGCTGGCCGACGAGGTGGCCCGCATCCAGGTCGAGGTGCTCTGCTGGTGCGGCCGGGAAGGGCTGCTCAACGCCCGCGTGGTGGACGGCCGGGTGGTCCGCGAGGGCGCGCAGGTGGTCATCGGCGACACCGTCGACACCGCCGACGTGCGTTACCAGGTGCTCTGCCGCCGCCACTACCGCGCAGGCGACCTCGGCCCGCGCGCCTGAGCATCAGAAGGGATCCCCGCACACCCGCCAGCCGCCGCCCTCCGGTACCACCGGCAGCTCACGTTCCTCGCTGCCGCCGCCGTCGCGGTTGATCCGCACGAGCACCGTCCCGTGCGGCCGGCCGGACCGGGTCGCCACCGAGACGTCGACGATCTCGTATCCGCTGACCTGCGGCGGCGTCCGCACCCAGCTGCCGAAGCCGGCCTTGCTCCACTTGCCTCGGGCCTCGGCGCACAGCCGCTCGTACGCCGCGTCGGTGTCCCCGGACGCGACGTCACGGAAGAACCCGTCGGCGGTCTCCCGCACCGGCCCGTCGGCCTGGAACACCACCTGCGCGTTCCACACCGCCAGCCCGGCCACCCCGATCAGGCAGGTGCCCACGCCGAGACCGGCGATCAGCACGCCCGCGCGTAGCGGCCGGCGACGCCGGGCCGGGTGGTGCCAATCCCGCTGCCTGCCCATCACCGACGACGCTAGGCAACCGGGCAGCGGCGCGCAGGCAGTTACGGCGCGCAGGTCACTCCGTGTCGCCCGGTTAGACGGTCGGTGCCGCGTGTCGGTGAGTCGTTTCCGCTCTCAGCTCGGCCTCGCCGTCATACCTGACGACAGGTGGCAGGTATGCACGGCAGACTCCCGGCATGACCAGTCACGCAGACATCGCCATGATCAACCTGGACAGCTCCGACCCCGCCGCACACGCGGCCTTCTACGCCCACGCGCTCGGTGGGGAGATCACCCACAGCGAGGCCGAGTACGCGATGATCACCAAGGACGGCACGTCGATCGGCTTCGGCCTGGTGCCCGGCTTCGCGCCGCCGGCCTGGCCGGACGAGAGCGGCGACAAGCGCTACCACCTCGACCTCTACGTCGACGACGTGACGGCCGCGGAGAAGGATCTGGTGGCGGCCGGGGCGACCCGGCCCGGTTTCCAGCCCGGCGGTGAGCGGTGGACCGTCCTGCTGGACCCGATCGGGCAGCCGTTCTGCCTCTGCCCCCGTCCGCAGGGCTGACCGTCAGCGATGCGGGCCGCGAACCACCGCGGCCCGCATCGCTGCCGGGTCACCCGCTCCGACGGCTCAGCCGCGCCGGCGGGCCCGAGCAGCCCAGATGGTGTACGCCGGGTCGCGGTCCAGGTTGTGCCGGTCCCGGTCGTAGCGGCGGGTGGTACGCGGATCGGCGTGCCCCATCGCGTCCTGCACGTCCTCCAGCGGCACCCCCTCGGAGCGGGCCGTGGTGGCGAACGCGTGGCGCAGCGAGTGCGGCGACAGCTTCGCCCACGCCGCGATCCCGGCACGTTGCGCCAGCCGTCGCACCAGCCGGAACACGGCATGCCGGTCCAGCGGCCCGCCGGTGGCGGTGATCAGCAGCGGGCCGGTCAGCTCCGGCACCGTGACACCCTGCGCGGCGGCCCGTACGGCCAGGTAGGCGTCGACCGCGTACGCGGTGCCCGGGGTGAGCGCGCGCCGGCGTACCTTGCCGCCCTTGCCCACGAAGCGGACGCTGCGGTGACCGCGTTCCGTGCCCAGGTCGGACACGTCCAGCGCGACCAGCTCCCCGACCCGCAGGCCCAGGTCGGCCAGCAGCGCGACGGCGGCCCGGTTGCGGGCGGCGGCCGGACCGGTGTCGGCGTCGGCGGCGGCGATCAGCGCGTCGACCTCCTCGGGGGTCAGGCCGACGGTGGCGGAGTGGTCCCGGTCCACGCGCGGGCGGTCCGCCGCCGACACCGGGTTGGCCGCCATCGCGCCCAGCTTGACCAGGAAGTCGTACCAGCTCGACAGCGCGGACAGCCGGCGCGCGACGGTGGCCGGGGTGAGCGGGCGGCCGGCCCGGCCGCGGGGGGTGGACTCCAGTTCCCGGCCGTAGGCGTTGACGTCGAGGAAGGTCGCCCGCAGCGGGTCGAGCCCACGCTCGGCGCACCAGCTCAGCCAGCCGGTGACGTCCCTCCGGTACGCGTCGCGGGTGTGCTCGGACAGCCGCCGGTTGCGCAGCCACGCCTCGGTGACGTCGGCCGGGCCGGCGGGCAGGGCGGCGGTACGGGCGCGGGGCAGCACCTCGGGGCGAAGCATGTGAGAAAGGTTCTCAGTAAGTGGGGGGTTTGGCGACGAGGCGCGCCCGTCCCCGGTCACCCGGGTCCGGGTTAGCGTCACCGGGTGCGTGCCAGCCGGCTGGTCTCCCTGCTGTTGCTCCTGCAGACCCGGGGGCGGATGACCGCCCAGGAACTCGCCGACGCCCTGGAGGTGTCGGTGCGGACCGTCTACCGCGACGTCGAATCGCTCGGCGCCGCCGGAGTCCCGGTGTACGCCGATCGGGGGCCGGCCGGCGGATACCGGCTGCTGGAGGGCTACCGGACCCGGCTCACCGGGATGACCGGCCCAGAGGCCGAGGCGCTGTTCCTCGCCGGCCTGCCCGGCCCGGCCGCCGAACTGGGACTGGCGTCGGTGGTGGCCGCCGCCGAGCTGAAGGTGCGCGCCGCGCTCCCCGGTGAGCTGGCCGACCGCAGCGGCCGGATCCGGCAGCGGTTCCATCTGGACGCGCCCGGCTGGTTCCGGCACCCGGAGGCCACCCCGCACCTGGAGACGCTGGCCGGCGCGGTCTGGCGGGACCGGCTCGTGCGGCTGCGGTACCGGCGCTGGCGTGCCCCACGGGAGGTGACCCGGCTGGTCGCCCCGCTGGGCGTGGTGCTCAAGGCGGGCCGCTGGTATCTGGTGGGCCGCTGCGAGGAGCAGATACGCACCTACCGGGTCGGCGCGGTGCTCGACGCCGAGGTCACCGCCGAGCCGTGTGCGCGGCCCGACGACTTCGACCTGGCCGCGTACTGGCGGGAGTGGACCGCCCGCTACGAACGCGACGTCTACCGTGACCAGGCCCGCATCCGGCTCACCGTGGCGGCGCTGGAGTTCATGCCGTACGTGTTCCCGCCGGAGATGAGCCGCGCCGCCCGGGCCGCAGCCGGTGAGCCCGGCCCGGACGGATGGCTGGAGACCACAGTGCCGATCGAGTCGGTCCGGCACGCCCACACCGAGTTCCTGAAGCTCGGTGCCGAGGTGGAGGTGCTCGCCCCGGCCGACCTGCGCGAACGGTTCATCGCGACCGCGCACGCACTGACCCGGCTCTACGGCGACGCGGGGTCGGCCGGTGCTCCGGCCTCCCCCGCGTCGGCGTGACCTGCTCAGACGGTGGTGAGCTGACGGCGGCCGTTGCCCTCGGCGGGCGTGCTGACCGCGATCCGGCGCGGCTTGGCGCGCTCGGCGATGGGGATGCGCAGCGTCAGCACCCCGTTGTCGTAGCCGGCCTCCAGCCGGTCGGTGTCGAGCGTGTCGCCCAGGAACAGCTGCCGGGTGAACGTGCCCATCGGCCGCTCGGCGGCGACCAGCTCGACGTTCTCGCCGGTGGGGCGGCGCCGCTCGGCGCGGACGGTCAGCACGTTGCGCTCGACGGTGCAGTCGATGCTGTCCGGGTCCACGCCGGGCAGGTCGAACGCCGCGTAGAAGTGGTCACCGTCGCGGTAGGCGTCCAGGTGCATCACGGCGGGCCGGGCGGTGGTGCCGAAGAACTGCTCGGCGATCCGGTCGATCTCGCGGAACGGGTCGGTACGCATCAACATGGCTCTTGCCTCCTCGGTTCTCCTGGCCCAAGGTCTCAAGTTGAGTCTTGGCGACTCAAGTTCCTGCTTCTGTTTTAGCGCGCCCCCGCCACGTCGTCAACCCGGCCCGCGAGCGCCTTCTCGAACCAGTGCTGGGCGTACGGACCGCTGCTGAAGGCGGGGATCTCCCGGTAGCCGAGCCGGGCGTACAGGGCACGCGCCTCGACCAGATCCGAGCGGGTGTCCAGCCGGATCCGCCCCGCACCGCCGGCGACCGCGTACGCCTCGATCGCGCCGACCAGCGCCGCGCCGCCCCCGGCGCCCCGGTGCTCCGGGCGCACGTACATGCGGGTCAGTTCGGCCCAGCCCGGCTGCCACCTCAACCCGGCGCACCCGGCGAGCCGTCCGTCGCGGCGGGCCAGCACCAGCAACCCGGTCGGCGGGGTCAGGTCGTCGCTCGGGTTCTCGGCCAGCGCGGCGTCCACCTCGTCGGGCTGCTCCGGGCGGCCGTACCAGCGGCGCACCATCTCGGCCATGTACTCCCGCAGCATCAGCGTGGCGTCCGGCTCGTCGGGGAGCGCGAGCTGCGTGCTCCAGCCGCTCACGGGCCGGTCCGCCAGTAGACGCCCTGCTCGCGGGTGAGCAGCATGTCGTCGATCAGGTAGCGGCGCAGCGTCACGTGGTCGGCCTCGCCGCCCTCGCACCACCGGCGCAGCGCGTCGTCCACCTCGCGCTCCGGATAGCGCCGCCCCGGCTCGAAGGCGCGTTCGGTGATGTGCTCCAGCAGGACGCGGCGGCGCCCCCGCTGCGCGGGCAGCCGGGTCAGCGCGCCGTCGCGCAGGAACGTGCGCAGGATCGTCTCGCGCGGGTTCGCGGCCGGGCCCGCCGGTGCCGCCGCCCCGGCCCGGGCGAACTCGCGCAGCCGCTCGGCGTCGACCCGTAGCCCGCCGTCGTCGTCGAGCACACCGGCGTCGGTGAGACGGCGTACGGCCACTGCGGCGTCACGGGTGGGCAGCCCGGTGCGGGCCACCACGGCCGGCACGTCGCGGGCGCCGAGCACGATCGCGGCGAACACGGTCCGGCGACGCTCGTCGGCGAGCGCCCCGGCGAGGGCATGAGCGGTCATGGCGGGCAGCCTGTCAGCAACCGCCGGATCCGGCGAGGCGTTTTCCGGTCACCGCCGCCGCGGTTCACAGCCGCCGGTGCATGACGTGCAGCCCGACCCGTCCCCGCGTCGGGTGCGCGAACGCCTCCGGCACGGTGCCGACCACGGCGAAACCCAGCCGCCGGTACAGCTCCACGGCCGCCGTGTTGGTCTCCACCACGGCGTTGAACTGCATCGCGGCGAAGCCCTGCCGGCGGGCCCAGTCCAGCGCCTCCGCGCACAGCGCCCGGCCCACACCCCGCCCGCGGGCCTCCGCCGCGACCATGAAACTCGCCGTCGCCACGTGCGATCCCGGCCCGGGCCGGTTCGGGCCCATCTTCGCGGTGCCGCGCACCACGCCGTCGTGGTCCACCGCGACCGAGGTACGCCCCGGCGGGCGCTCCACCCACACCTCGCGCGCCGTCTCCGGCGGCCAGTCCGGGTCGTACGCGAACGTGTCGGCGGTGGCCAGAACGTCGGAGAGAATCGGCCAGACGTGAGCCCAGTCGGCGTCGGTGTAGTCACGGATCCGCATCGCGAGGGAGGCTAGCCGCCGGCCCGGCCGTCCGGCCAGCGGTTTGCGTCCACCCGGCCGAGGGTCGCGGGGCATCGACGGCACGCCGATGCGGTCCATCATGGGCAGGTGGCCGAATCAGTCGCCGGCATCGATCGGAGCGAGGCCGCCGCACCCGGTGGCCCGCCGTCCGCCGGTCCGCGTACCGTCGCGCCCCTGGTCGTGGGCCGGTCGGCACCGTCGTGCTGCTGTCGCTGGCCGGCCGCTACGACGGCGCGGCGGTGGTCCTGGTCGCCGCGATCGCCCGGCAGTTCGGCGCCGGCCGGGTCGACCAGACGGGCCGATGTGGACAACGGCGAGCCGATCTTCCTGGGCCGGGGCCTGCGGCGTCGGTGGTCCCAGATCTGGGACACCGAGGTACGCCACGGCTCCTGAGATACTTGCCGTCATGCTCTGGGGAGTCAGCGGGCCGATCTTCCTCCTCGACTACCTCGGCGCGGTCGCCGTGGCAGTCGTGATCGCCCTGGCGGTACGCGAACTGACCGGCCGCCGTACCCGGGGCGCGACGCCCGACCGGGTCGAGTTGGCGTACCTGACCGACCGGGCGCTGCTGGCCTGCCAGGTGGGGGTGGCGGCGCTGCGCCGCGCCGGCGGGGTCGAGGTCGGCGAACTCGCCACCCTTCAGGCGCAGGGGCGGCCACCGGCCGGGTCGCCCGCGCTGGTGCGCGCCCTGCACTCCGCGCTGCGCCGCCCGCAGACCTGGGCGGCCGTGCTCGCCGACCCGGAGGTGGGCCGGGCGCTGCGCCGTACGGTCGGGCGGCTGGTCCGCGACGGCTGGCTGCTCACCCGGGCGCAGCGGCGGCGGATCGCGCTGGGCACGGTGCCGCTGTTCGCGGTGGCCGCGGTCGGGCTGACCCGGCTGGTGGACAGCGCGGTGGAGGGGCGTTCCGCCGGCGGTCCGGCCTCGGTCGCCGGGCTGCTGCTGTGCTGCCTGGCCACCGCGCTCGGCGGCTGGTGGCTGACCGAGGTGCCGGAGACCGGCGCCGCCGCCCGCGCGCTGCTGCGGCGGCTGCGCCGCGAACACGCCGACCGGGACCCGGAGCGCCGCCCGGTCTGGCAGGGCCGGGACACCGACACGCTGCTGACCGGCATGGCCCTGTTCGGCCCCCGGCCGCTGCTGGCCGTGGACCCGGCCTTCGCCGTGCAGGTCGGGGTCGACCCGGAACGCGACCGCCCTCGCCCCGACCGCAAACCCGCCCGCCGCTGACCAGACCCCCCATTCGGGCCGATCATGAAGTTGGCGGTGCTAGGTGTCCGTTTTGCCCGGCTCAACGTCATGATCGGCGGGGTGGGTGGGGCGGGCCGCGGCACCGGCCGGGTTTCCTTGTCTTGAGCGCCGGGAAGGCTCGGGCATGGCCGAGACATTCGTGAGCGAAGACCTGAAGACACTGCAGGCGATTGCGCGCGGGGCCGGCATGCAGGAGGTCGACCGCCTGTCGCCGGACCAACTGGTCGAGGCGCTACGCCGCGCCGGGGTGACGAACGGTACGCAGGACCAGTGGCCGCCCCAGCCGGTCGAGGATCCGGCGCACCTGGCCGGGCTGCCCCGCAGCTCGCTGACGCAGGGCGACGAGAGCACCGGCGGACGCGCCGCCGAGGAGGCGATCGGTGCCATGCCCGGCGAGTCCGGCACCGAGATCAACGACCGCACGCAACGCTGACCGTACGCACAAGGGGCCGCCCCCGGTGATCCCGGGGGCGGCCCCACGCCCGCTCGGACGCCTCAGTGCGTGCCGGCGGCGGCCGTTGCCTCCTCGCGGGCCCGGCGCTCGTCGCCGCTGAGCGTGTTCAGCGGCTTCTCCTTGATGAACAGCACGACGATCAGGGCGAGCAGCGCGAAGGGCGCGCCGATGAGGAACATCTCCGACGTGGCGATGCCGTAGACGTCCTGCACGATGCGCAGCACCGGCTCCGGCAGGGTGGACAGGTCCGGCACCTCGGCCGACCCGCCGCCGGCCGCGACCGGCCCCAGCCGCTCGACGGTCAGCGAGGTCACCCGGTTGGCCAGGACCGCGCCGAGCGCGCTGACCCCGACCGCGCCGCCCATGCTGCGGAAGAACGTCAGCACCGAGGTGGCCGCGCCCAGCTCGGCGGCCGGCACGTCGTTCTGCGCGGCCAGCACCAGGTTCTGCAGGAGCATGCCCACGCCGACACCCAGCACCGCCATGTGCACCGACAGCACCGGCACGCTCGTGTTCGCGTCGATGGTGCTCAGCAGCAGCATGCCGACCGTCATCACCGCGGCGCCCGCCACCAGGAACATCTTCCACCGGCCGTACTTGGTGATGAGCTGGCCCGCGACGGTGGAGGAGACCAGCAGGCCGAGCACCATCGGCAGGCTCATCAGGCCGGCCACCGTCGGCGACTTGCCCAGGGAGGTCTGGAAGTACTGCGACAGGAACACGGTGCCGCCGAACATCGCCACGCCGACGAGGATGCTGGCCACTGTGGTGAGGCTGACCGTTCGGTTGCGGAAGATGCCCAGCGGGATGATCGGCTCCTCGGTGCGGGCCTCCACGAACACGGCGAGCGCGAGCAGCGCCAGCCCGCCGCCGACCAGAAGGGCGGTCCAGCCGGAGGCCCAGTCGAACTTGTTGCCGGCCAGCGACGACCAGATCAGCAGCGTGGACACGCCCGAGGTGATCAGCAGGGCGCCGAGCCAGTCGATGCGGACCTTGCGGCGGACCACCGGCAGGTGCAGCGTCTTCTGCAGCAGCGCGATGGACAACAGGCTGAACGGCACGCCGATGAGGAAGCACCAGCGCCAGCCGAGCCAGGACGTGTCGACCAGGACACCGCCGATCAGCGGGCCGGCGATGGTGCCGACGCCGAAGACGGCGCCGAAGATGCCGGCGTACCGGCCCAGCTCGCGCGGCGGGATCATGGCCGCCATGACGATCGTGGCGAGCGCCGTCATGCCGCCTGCGCCGATGCCCTGGATGACCCGGCTGAGCAGCAGCATCTCCACGTTCGGGCTGAAGCCGGCGACGAGCGAGCCGACCACGAAGAGGCCCAGGGACAGCTGGATCAGCAGCTTCTTGCTGTAGAGGTCGGCCATCTTGCCCCACAGCGGCACCGTCGCGGTCATCGCCAGCAGCTCGCTGGTGACGATCCAGGTGTAGACGGTCTGGCTGCCGTTGAGGTCGGCGATGATCCGGGGCAGCGCGTTCGCCACCACCGTCGAGGCGAGGATCGCCACGAACATGCCGACCATCAGGCCGGACAACGCCTGGAGAACCTCCCGGCGAGACATCCGCGTACCCGCCTCGGCGGGCGCGACAGTGGCGGTGGTCATCGAACTCCTTGTCGTGTGCACGTGCGAGCGGCCGCGCGACTGCGGCCGCCGGTACGAATGGGTCAGGTCGCGGCGTGCGGATCGGGCAGGCCGGCGGCGACGGCGGCGAACGCCTCGGCGGTCAGCTCGCGCAGTGTCGTCGTGTCGGGTCGCTCGACCCACTGCATCAGGGCGGTACGGAGGACCGCGCCAGCCACAGTGGTGACGAGCGTCGGGTGGCCATGGCACGGGTCGAGGCCGAGCCGGGCGGCCACCGCCGCGACGATCACCTGTTCCGTCTCCGCGTTGCCACTGATCAGACGCGGAAGCAGCGACGGGTTCGCCGCGATCACCCGCAGGCGCAGCAGCCACACCTCCCGGTCCGCCTCGACGGCCTCGACCACGTCGTCGAAGGCCAGGCGCAGCGCGTCGAACGCGGACAGCTCCGGCGGCGCGGCGACGATGCGGGCCGCAAGCACCTCGCGGTCGGTCGGCTGGTCGCCGAGCAAAGCCTCGTCCTTGCTGGGGAAGTAGTTGAAGAAGGTACGGGCCGACACGTCGGCGGCCTCGCTGATCTCCTCCACCGTCACCTGGTCCAGGCCGCGCTCGGCGACCAGGCGCAGCGCGGCGGCGCTGAGGGCGGCGCGGGTCTGGCGCTTCTTGCGGTCACGCAGGCCGGGGCGGCTCTGATCCGGGGTCACGCCACGACTCTACGAGCGATCTTGCAGAGAGTGCAAACTTTTAGTGAGTGAAGTTACGGGCGACGCATCGCGGCGGCGCCGGAAAACGGGTTGAGAGCGGTTCCGGACGTCCTGTACGTTTCCCCGCACTCCCGTCGCAGCGAAGAAGGACGATTCCGCGTGACCCCTCCTGCTCTCTAGAACCTGACACGTTCCCCACGCCTGTAGCCGGCCGTTGCGCGCCGGCTCCCCGGGCTGCCCTCGCGCGCCCGGCCACAGCGTCCGAGGCCGCGCGTAATCGGCCTCGCGTCAGGTCTTCAGAGATCAGGTCTCCATGTCATCCCAACCTCATATCGTGCTGCCCTGGGTCGTACGCCGGACCCGCCTTCCGCTGCTGTCGCTGCGCTGCGTCACCTGCCGGGCGGAGTCGGCCACCGCCGCCCGGGGCAGGTTCCGCGTCAACGCCAACGGCAAGATCCTGGACGTGTGGCTGCTGGTGCACTGCGTGTCCTGCGACCGGACCAGCAAGCTCACCGTCCGCGAGCGGGCGACCGTCAGCTCGTTCGACCCCGTCGAGCTGCACGGCCACCAGCTCAACGATCCCGCCCTGGTGGCGGCCACCCTGCTGGACCCGGCGTTCGCCCGGCGCTGCCGCTTCACCCTGGACTGGACCGGCGCGTGGACGGTGGACGCGCCCACGGTGCCGCTGGACGGCTGGCCGGTCCGGGTGGACGTCACCTTCGACGATCCGGTGCCGGTACGCCCGGACCGGCTCATCGCCAACCGGTTCGGCCTCACCCGGTCCGAGGTGCTGCGCCGGGTCAAGTGCGACGTCCCGCTGAACCGTCCGACGAGCACCGGATTCACCTTCACCGTACTGGCGGAGGACTGACCAGGGCGTGGTCGCGGCGGGATTCCGCCGCGACCACGCCGTGCCTCACCCGCGGCGCGCCGCGCTGAGTTCGGCCTCGATCAGGTCGGCGGCCCGGTCCGCGCCCCCGGCGGCGCGGGCCTGCCGCTTCAGCTCGGCGCTGCGGGCCACCACCGTCGGGTCCGAGGTGAGGGCCAGCAGCGTCTGGCGCAGCTCCACGGCGGTGACGCCGGCCGAGTCGACGACCCGGGCGACGCCGAGGGCGGCCAGCTGCTCGGCGTTGGCGAACTGGTCGGCCGCCTGTGGCACGGCGATCATCGGCGTCCCGCAGTAGAGACCTTCGCTGCTGCCGCCCATGCCGGCGTGGGTGACGAAGGCGTCCGCCTGTTCCAGGACGGCCAGCTGCGGCACCCACCGGTGGACCTCCACGCTGTCCGGGACGGGACCGAGCTCGGCCGGGTCGACGTGCGTGCCGATCTGCAGCACGGTGTGCCAGCCGGGCAGGTCGCCGAAGGCGGCGACGCAGCGGCGGTAGAACTCGGGCCGCCGGGTGAAGGCGGAGCCGAGCGAGACGAGCAGCACCTTCTCGGCGTGCTCCGGCCGTACCCAGGAGCCCTGGTCGGCGCGGTCGCCCAGCACCGGGCCGACGAAGCTGTAGACCGACCGGTCCACCCGGTCGGCGTTTGGCTGGAGCGCCTCCGGCGGCAGGACGAGGCTGCGGAGCGGCCGTCCCTGGAACGCCATGCTGTCGGTGACAGACGAACCCTCCGTGGTCAGCCATGCCGTGAACCGTCGGTAGTAGTCGGCGCCGCGCGGATCGGCCCGCATCGCCTCGACCACGGGTGCCATCTCCTGCTCGTAGCCGTCCCAGGCGACGAACGTCGAGGAGAGCTGTACGGCCGGAATCCCCCACTGCTCGCCGAGCAGCCGGGCCGGCGCGCCGGCGATGTCGTAGAGGAACAGGTCCGGCCGGTCGTCGTCGTAGGCGGCCCGCAGCTGCGGCAGCATGGCGATCGCGTCGTCGAGGAAGAGCGTGAGCTGCTCGATCGGGTCGTCGGTGCCGGCGCCGCCGTCGGCGGGCAGCGTCGAGGCGTACGGCTTCAGCTCCGCGCCGGTGGCCTGGATGACCTCGGCGAAGGCGGGGTCGTTGGCGTAGGTGACCCGGTGGCCGCGCCGCACGAGGGTACGAATGATCTCCAAGCTCGGGTTGACGTGGCCGTGGAACGGAATGCTGACCATGGCGATGTACGGCACGGGGTCTCCTGAGATTTCGCTGAGACGAGACGTTGCGTCTCGCCACAGCAGAGCACGGTGCCGCCATCCCCGTCAAGACGGCACGTCTCGTCTCGTTGTAGGCTCGCGGCGTGACCCCGCAGCCCACCCGCCGCAACGAGCAGTCCCGCCGCGCGATCCTCGCCGCCGCGCTGGAGCTGCTGACCGAGACCGGCTACCCGGCCCTGACCGTCGAGGCGATCGCCGCCCGCGCCGGAGTCGGCAAGCAGACCATCTACCGCTGGTGGCGTGGCAAGGGCGCGGTCATCCTGGACGCGCTCGCCGACGACATGCCGGAGGTCATCGCCCTGCCCGACACCGGTGACCTGCGGGCCGACCTGCGTCAGGTGCTCCGGGCAACCGTCGCCGAGTTCGCCGATCCACGGCTGTCCGCCACCACCCGCGCCGTCACCATCGAGACGCTCGCCGACGAGGACCTGGCCGCCCAGGCGCGCGACCGGCTGCTCCGTCCCCAACTGAACGCGGTCCGCGCCCGCCTGGAGGCCGCCCGCGAGGCCGGCCAGGTCCGCCCCGACGCTCCCCTGGACCTGGTGGTGGAGTTGTTGTTCGGCCCGCTGTACCACCGTTGGCTGCTGCGCAACGGCCCACTGACCGACGACTACGCCGACGGCATCGTCGACCTGGTGGTCGCCGCCGTCGCCCCGTCAGCGAGCGCCCGCGGCTAGCCAGTCGCCTGCGGCCTGTCGCGGGCGGCCTATCCGGCGGCCAGTTTCTGCGACATCCGGTCGAGTCCGTCCCGTATCAGATTCCCGTAGCCGTCGTCGCCGAGCGCGCCGATCCTCTCCCGGGCCCGCCGGAGGTAGTCCCGGGCCTGGTCGAGTTCGCCGAGCTTGCGGTGGCACTCCGCCAGGTTGAGATGCAGCGACGGGTACAGCCCGGCGACCGACATCGGCACCCCGGCCTGCGCGACCCGCTCGTCGGTGAGCAGGTCGGCCGCCGCGAGCGCCCGCCGGTCCCAGACAAGCTCCTGGCGTACGTCGTCCTGCACGTCGGCCATCGCGTGCGCGAGGACGCAGACGTGCAGGGGGTCGCCCTGTTCCCCGCCGATCTCGTCCCAGATCCGGGCGAACAGGTCGCGGGCGTCCTCCCGTCGGCCGTGCTGGTGGTGCATCTGTACGCCGTCGTTGATCCGGGTCAGCGTCGCGTCGAACACCATCGCCTGCTCCCTGGGGTCGGCTGCGGTGGCGTGATCGTACGCCGACAGCGCCCACGGAGCCTGCGCGCACATAACTGTCATTATGGTGCAGTGATGTTTTGCACCCTTTGTCGGACCCATTTATTGGATTGCTATTACCGATAATGTGTTAATCAGGTTCGGCGCGGGGTTCCCTCGGCGCCGAGGTTTGGGCAGGATCGAGGCATGCGAGCCGCGAGCCGGAGATGGGGGCACCTCGTCCTGATCCCCTGTCTGCTGCTCGCGACGATCGGTTGCACCAGTGAGGACGATTCGGAGCGACCTGAACCTGCCGGCTCCGACTCCACCTCCCCCGGCGCGCCGGCCGCGACGCTGCCACCGATGCCTGAGGGCGGACAGCGCCTGCGGTGCGCCGATGCGGTTGCCACGACTCCGGCTCCGGGTGAGGGGTACCGGGTCGTGGCCGACGCCGTGGCGGTGCCGTCGACTGTGGTGCGACCCGACGACTCATCCGACGCACGAGGGCCGACGCGTCTCTTCGCCAAATGGGGCCTGTACGTGCGCGCCGGAACAGCAGTGGAAATACAGGTGGCGCCCGGCTGGGCGGATCGCGCCCGCATCGGGTGGGGCCCGGGTGCCGTCCCGGCGACCACGGTGCAGGTCGGGGCGTGCCCGGCCGCTTCGGCCACGTGGTCGGTCTACACCGGCGGCACCTGGGTGGCGGGCCCGGCGTGCGTGCCGCTGGTGATCCGCTCCCAGGGACGGCAGGTCGAGGTGCGTCTCGCGATAGGCGCCGCGTGTGATGACAGCACCTAGCGTACGAACGGCCTGACGACCTCGAAGGGCTCCGGGAACCGTACGGCGATGCCGCTCTCCCGGCTCTTGCCGTCGAGAAACGCCCTGGCCACGGCGAACCTGTCGAAGAACCCTGGCAGCGGCCGCAGCCCGCGGTCCAGGGAGACGAAGAAGTCGTCCCAGTGGATCGGCACGATCAGGGCGGGCCGGGTCGCGTCCACCACGTGCCGCCAGTAGTCGTCCCGGAACCGTTCGGACTGCACACCCAGCGCGCCGATCGCGAGGTGGAGGACGTCGACGTCGAGCCCGTCGAACGCGTGCGGGACGAAGTTGGCGCTCGGGTGGATCAGCAGCGAGCCGTCGGGGTGGGTGATGAGGAAGGAGAAGCATCCGCCGTCGCGGTACCTGCTCGCCCGGACCGGCGGGACGAGCGGCTTCTCGATCGTGCCGGGGAACCTGTTGCCCGGGCTGTGGAGGCCGCCGAATACGCGCACGGTGAACGCGCCGACGCGGTACTCGTCGCCGTCGGCGATCCGGGTCATCGACTGTTCGCCGAGGCCCGCGCCGCGTCCCACGTTCAGCGTCGACTCGGAGCCGAACAGCCTGCCGCCGAGGTGCTTGACGACAGCGGGGGCGTCCATGACGTGGTCGTAGTGGGAGTGGGAGACGAAGAGCGCGTCGAGGCGGGACACGCCGGCCCGGGAGAGCGCGGCGGTGATCCGCCCGAGGTCGGGAGCCACGCGTCCAAGCGCGACGCGCAGCAGAGAGGGCCTGCTCAGGAAGCCGTCGATCAGGATGCCCGAGGTCCCGTCGGACACGTGGACTGTCGACGTGCCGAAGAAGGTGGACTCGACCGACGCTCCACTGGAGCCCATTCGCACATGGTAGTGCCGTCGCTACGGCGAATACCATGCCGCGGTGATCAAGAACCAGCCGGAACCTCCGGCCGACCCGGAACAGTTCCGGGCGCACGCGGCGAACCTGGAAGCCGTAGGCGCTGGAGACGAGCATCGGTGAGCTCTCGCGCAGTGTGGACGGTTAGCCCGGCGCGATGATCGCCGTCGTCGATAGGGTGACCGGATGGACGAAGACGCACGACGCCGGCACTCGTCGTCGTTCGGCGCGGCGGCGACCGCGTACGCCGAACACCGTCCGGACTACGCGCGCGCCGCCGTGCGGTGGGCGCTCGAACCCGCGCCCGGTACGCGGGTGCTCGACCTCGGCGCGGGCACCGGCAAGCTCACCATGACGCTGGCCGAGGTGAGCGGCGACGTGACGGCGGTCGAGCCGGACGAGGCGATGCTGGCCGAGCTGCGCCGCGCCGCACCGGGCGTACGCGCGTTGCCCGGCAGCGCCGAGACGATCCCGCTGCCGGACGCCGCCGTCGACGCCGTGGTGGCCGGCAACGCCATGCACTGGTTCGACATGGCCGTGGCCGGGCCGGAGATCGCCCGGGTCCTCTCCCCCGGCGGCGTCCTGGCCGGGTTGTGGAACGTGGTGGACGACCGGGTCGACTGGGTGGCCGGGCTCGCGACGGTCAGCGGAAGCGCCGCCATCGGCCCCCGGGACACGCCCGCGAGCTGGCGCGCGGCCACGGCCGGCATGCACCTGCCGACGACGGGCGAGGCCCGGTTCGGCTCGCCCGAGCAGGCGGAGTTCCCGCACGGGCAGCGCCGTACCGCCGATTCGCTCGTGGCGACGCTCGCCACCCGGGCCGGGATGCTGGTCATGCCGGAGCGGGAACGTACGCGGACGCTGGACCGCATCCGCGCGTACCTGGCGAGCCGGCCGGAGACGGCCGACGGGGAGTTCACGCTGCCGATGCTCACCTGCGTGCTGCGGGTGCGGCGCAGGTGAACAGCGCCGACGTCCGGGCCGCCGGCACCGGGATGACGGCCGTACTGCGGCCCGCCGTCGGGCGGGACTGGACGGTACGCGCCGGGGATCTGGACTGGTCCTGCTGGACCACCGCCGCGCACATCGCGCACGACCTGACCGCGTACGCCGGTCAGGTGTCCGGCCGGCCCGGCGGCGGCTATCTCCCGTTCGACCTGCGGGTACGCGCGGACGCCGCGCCCGCCGAGGTGCTGACCGTCGCGGGGGCGGCGGCCGGGATGCTCGCCGCCACCATCGACGCCGCGAGCCCGGACGACCGGGCGTGGCACTTCGGCCCGTGCGATCCGGGCGGCTTCGCCGCGATGGGCGTGGCCGAGATCCTGCTGCACACCCACGACCTGGCCCGAGGGCTCGGGCTGGACTGGTCGCCACCGGCCGAGCTGTGCGCCCGGGTGGTGCGCCGGTTGTTCCCGGACGCGCCGGAGGGCGACCCGGCGCCGGTGCTGCTGTGGCTGACCGGACGCGCACCGCTCGGCCACCGGCCACGACGTACCGCGTGGACCTGGCAGGCAGCGCGCCCCTGAGCGCGTGTCAGCGGCGCCACCAGCGCCGACGGAGGCGCGGGCGGGTCCGGGCGGCGTGCGGCGGCGCGGGCGCCGTGACGAGCGGCGTGACGCGTTCCCGGTCGGCACGCCAGCGGCGCACCGCCTCCTCGACGTTCACCGGGCGGACGACCACGCGTGGCCCGGTCGGGGTACGCAGCCAGGCCACCACCTCGGTGTTGAGCGCCGCCACGTACGACCGGACGGCCTCCTCGGTGGGCAGGTCGCGCAGCTCGGCCGGAAGCTGTTCGATGCGGCGGCGCAGTTGCAGCGGGGTGGGCAGCAGCAGGTCGGACGGGATCTGCTCGCGCTCCATGAAGCTGCGGATCCACCAGCCCTCGTCGTAGGGCATGTCGCGCCCCGGGATCGGCTTGCCGGCGCCCGGCAGGTTGTCGAACTCGCCGCGCTCCTGGGCCGAGCGGATCTGCGCCTCGACCGCGGCCTCCCAGCCTGTCGTCACCGCCGTCACCTCCCGTACCCACGGTAGCCGCCACCGTCCGACAAGGGTCAGCGTCGCGCGGCGCCGGGCTGTTCCCGGGCGCCGGGCGACGCCGCCGCGTAGCGTGCCACCGGGTACGAAAGGGGTGACGGCGTGCGGGAGTGGCTCATCGGCCTCGCTGTGGCGACGGCCTGCCTGGTCGTGAGCTGGGGGGTGC
The DNA here is from genome assembly GCF_040649715.1 of Micromonospora sp. NPDC048887. NCBI lineage: Bacteria > Bacillati > Actinomycetota > Actinomycetes > Micromonosporales > Micromonosporaceae > Micromonospora > Micromonospora sp. NPDC048887. The sequence continues at coordinate 98,283 of NZ_JBEZGA010000009.1, forward strand.
TGGTGCTGCTGGCCCGGCGTCTGCCGCCGGGGCTGCTGCGCGATCTGGCCGCGTTCGTGCCCGACTGCGTGACGGCGGTGCGGCGGCTGCGCCGCGACCCGCGCGTGCCCCGCCGTGCCCGGGTCGCGATTGTCGTCGCCGGACTCTGGGTGGCCAGCCCGATCGACCTGATCCCGGAGTTCCTGCCGGTGATCGGCCCGCTCGACGACATCGTGGTGGTGGCGCTCGCGCTGCGCTACGCCGCCCGGCAGGTGCCCCGGCAGGTGCTGCTCGACGCGTGGCCGGGCGAACCGCGTCTGCTGCTGCGCCTGCTCGGCCCGGCCGCTGCCGCCCGAACCGACAGGTGAGCGCCGCCGGCGTCAGGGTCGGTGGCGGACGTGGCGGTGGCCGTCGCGCGGGTACGGCGGGCGGGCCGGCAGCACCTCGGCGAAGGCGTACCCGCTCTTCTCCGCCACCCGGCAGGAGGCCTCGTTGTCGACCTGGTGCAGCAGCTCCAGGTGGGTCAGCCCGGTGGCGGCGAACCGGGCGAACGCCCACGCGGTGACCGCCTCCACCGCTCGTGGCGCGACGCCCCGGCCGCGTGCCGGCGCGGCCGTCCAGTAGCCGACCTCGGCGGCCGGGCGGCCCGGGCGGACGTCCTTGAGCACCACGCAGGCCACCACCTGGTCCTCCTCCAGCACCGCGAACATGAACCGGTGCCCGGCGGCCCAGCCCTGGTGGCTGCGGCGCAGGAACACCCGCGCCTGCGCCGGCCCGGTCACCGGATGGCTCGTCCAGGCGCGCAGCACCGGATCCCGGTACGCCTCGATCAGCGCGTCGGCGTCACCGTCGCGCCACGGGCGCAGCAGCAGACCGGGCGCGGTCGAAGTGGCCGGCGCGGACAGCACGATCGACATGCGACAAGTATGTCCACCGCCCCCGTCCCGCGCGGTCCCCGAACGCCCGCGCCCGCCATCGCCCCGGCCTGGCCCCGGCTCCCGGCCCCGGCCCGGGGCGGGACGGGGCGGTGGGCGTCGGAGGGTGGGCGTAGGGTCCGGTTCACTGGCGGCAACGGGGAGGCGACATGGTGACTGTCGGCGCGGTCATGGGAATCGCCCTGGTGGCGCTCGGTCTGGTGCTCACGCCCGGGCCGAACATGGTCTACCTGGTGTCCCGGTCGGTGACGCAGGGGCGGCGGGCCGGGCTGGTGTCGCTGCTCGGCGTGGCCGCCGGGTTCCTGGTCTACCTGGCCGCCGCGGTGGCCGGCATCGCGACGGTGTTCGTGCTGGTGCCGCCGCTGTACACGGCGGTGAAGCTGGCCGGTGCGGCGTACCTGCTGTGGCTGGCCTGGCGGACGCTACGCCCGGGCGGCACGTCGGCGTTCACCCCGGCGCCGTTGCCGCCGGACCGGCCCCGGCGCCTGTTCACCATGGGCCTGGTCACCAACCTGCTCAACCCGAAGATCGCCATCCTGTACGTGTCGCTGCTGCCGCAGTTCGTCGACCCTTCGCGCGGGCACGTGGCGGTGCAGAGTCTGCTGCTCGGCCTGACGCAGATCGTGGTCGCGCTGACCGTGAACGCGCTCATCGTGCTCAGCGCGGGCTCGGTGTCGGCGTTCCTCACCCGCAGGCCGGGCTGGGCGCGTCTCCAGCGGTGGGTGATGGGCACCGTGCTGGCGGCGCTCGCGGTGCGGATCGCCGCCGACCGCTCCCGCGCCGCCGTCGCCACTCCCTGACGGGGGTACGCGCGCGCACACCGCCGGGGCGGCGTCACGACGGCTCCTCGCGCACCACCGCCACGCCACCCGGTGCCACAGTCAACGCGCTCCCGACCGCCTCGCCGGTCAGCATCTCGACCCCCGCTGCCGGCACCCGCTGCGGTTCGTCGGTGTGGTTGAGCAGGTAGAGCAGGCTTCCGTCGCCGTCGTGGCGGCGTACCGCCTCGACGCCCGGCGGTGCGCCGGGACAGGTGGGGACGGCACCGGCGAGCCGGGCCGCCTCGGTGAGCAGCCGCCGGTAGGTGTCGTCGTCGGGGCGGGTGGAGACGTACCAGGCGTACGCGTCTCCGACCCGGTGCCGGGTGATCGCGGGCCGGCCGTCCAGCACTCCCCCGGCGTACGCGCTGACCGTCTCCGCACCGGCCGGGTGCACCGTCTCGGACCAGATCCGGCCGGTCCCGCCGCCGGTCAGCGGCACCCGCTCCCCGTCGGCGAGGGGGTGGAACTCCTCCACCCGCACGCCGAGCAGGTCCCGGTACGCGCCCGGGTAGCCGCCGAGGCGTACCCGGGCGTGCTCGTCGGCGACACCGCTGAGCCAGGTCACCAGCAGGTGCCCACCGGCGTCGACGTGCCGGCGTACCCAGTCGACAGTGGCGTCCGAGGCGAGGTAGAGGGCGGGAAGCACGAGCAGCCGGCAACCGTCGAGCGGGGTGCCCGGCGGCACCACGTCTGCGGTGACGCCCGCGTGCCACAGCGCCCGGTGCGCGGCGGCCGCCTCGCCGCAGTGGTCGAGTCCGGCGCGGGGCATCCCCGGGTGCCGCAGCGCCCAGTCGCTCGCCGCGTCGTACCCGATGGCCACCGCCGCCTCGACGCGGCCCGGCGCGGTCCCGGTGAGCCGGCCCAGCGCGGCGCCGAGCGCGGTGGCCTCCCGGAACACGCGGGTGTCCGCCCCGGCGTGCGACACCACGGCGGAGTGGAAGCGTTCCGCGCCGCCGGCCGGGGCACGCCACTGGAAGAACATCACCCCGGCGGAGCCGCGCGCGACGTGGGCGAGGCTGTGCCGGGTCATCCGGCCGGGCTCCTTGGTGTGCATCCGCCCGGCGGTGTGGAGCTGGTTGGGGGCACTCTCCATCAGCAGCCACGGCGCGGGCTTCCCGGCGCCGTGGCGGGCCCAGCCGCGGGCCAGGTCGGCGGCGAACGCGGTCTGCTCCTCCGCGCCCCTGCCGGTCGCCGACGGGTAGTGGTCGACGGCGACCAGGTCCACCTCGCGCGCCCAACGGGCGTGGTCGACAGGCACCCAGTCGCCGAGCACGTAGTTGGTGGTGATCGGCACCTGCGGGTTCGCCGCGCGCAGCAGGTCCCGCTGCTCGGTGTACGCGGACAGCAGCGTGTCGGACCAGAAGCGGCGGAAGTCGAGCAGCTGGCCGGGGTTGGCGAGGTACTGGGTGGCGCGGGGCGCGCCGACCTGCGCCCAGTCGGAGTAGTGCTGGCTCCAGAAGCTGGTGGCCCAGGCGTCGTTCAGCGCGTCGAGGTCGCCGTGGCGGGTGGTGAGCCAGCGGCGGAACGCCGCCTCGGCGTGCGGGCAGTGGCAGGTGGTGCCGTACTCGTTGTGCGCGTGCCACAGCGCCAGCGCCGGGTGGTGTGCGTAGCGCGCGGCCAGCACCTCGGTGATGTTCCGGGCCGCGTCGCGGTACGCGGGCGCGGCGGCGCAGTAGGTGTCCCGGCTGCCGTGGGTCAGCCGTACGCCGTCGGCGGTGACCGGCAGCGCGTCCGGGTGGCGCAGCGAGAACCACGGTGGCGGCGACGCGGTGGGGGTGGCAAGCGCGGCCCGGATGCCGCCCGCGTGCAGCAGGTCCAGCACGCGGTCGAGCCAGCCGAGCGTGTAGCGGCCGGGTTCGGGTTCCAGCCGGGACCAGGCGAACACGCCGACGGTGACCAGGTTGACCCCGGCGGCGCGCATCAGGGCGACGTCCTCGCGCCACACCCCGGGCGGCCACTGCTCCGGGTTCCAGTCCCCGCCGTAGCAGAGCCGGCCGTCGCCCCGCAGCGCTTTAGTTGGCATCCCGGCCAAAATAGGAACAGGTGCGACGGAAAGTCAATGCCGTCGATCATTGACAGTTAGTTGGGATTCCAAAGAAACTGGCGGGACCGCCCGTGGACGCCGCGAGGAGACGCCCATGCCGTACCGCCCGCCGCTGGTCCCGTACGAGACGTTCGTGGCCGACCCGCCCGACCTGCCGGTCCGCGCCCCCGGCGAGGAGGGCGCCGACGACGTGCTGCGGGCCGAGGTAGCCGCCACCGACGCGCATGGCGTCACGCTCACCGCGACCTGCACGTCCGGCCGCACGCTCGTCGCGCGCGTCGAGGCCGCCGGCGACGGGATCATCCGGGTACGCCTCGCCGACGACCTCTCGGTCCGCAGCCGCTCCACCGCGGCGCTGACACTGGTCCACCCGCAGCCGCACCCGGCCACCGTGACAGTCGACGGTGACCGGGTGCGAGTGAGCGCCGGCGGCCTGGTCGCCGAGCTGCGCCTGGACCCGTGGGAACTGCGGTTCCGCACTCCCGACGGGCGGCTGCTGCTCGCCTCCGACGGCGGCACCCGGGACATCAGCGGCCGGCGCCGCACGCTGCCGCTGGGCCGCTCCACAGTCGACGGCGAGCCGGTCGCCTGGCACGAGAGCTTCGTCGCGCCCGGCGACGAACGGTTCGTCGGCTTCGGCGAGAAGTTCACGCCGCTGGACAAGCGCGGCCAGCGCCCGCTGATGTGGAACTTCGACGCCTTCGGCGGGGAGTCCGACCGCTCGCACAAGAACGTCCCCTTCTACCTGTCCGACCGCGGCTACGGCGTCCTGGTCGACAGCGGGCTGCCGGTGCAGTTCGACATGTGCGCCAGCACCCACAGCACCGTGCAGATCCTCGTCCCGGACGACCTGCTCGACTACTACGTGCTGGCCGGGCCCACCCCGGCCCAGGTGCTCGACCGGCTGGACACGCTCACCGGGCGGCCGTACCTGCCGCCGAGGTGGGCGTTCGGCGCGTGGATCTCCTCCGGCTTCTTCCCGGACAGCCAGCAGCGGGTGCTGGAACGTGCCCGGCGCCTCCGCGAGCGGGACATCCCCTGCGACGTGCTGCACCTGGACTGCTACTGGCAGGTCGCCGGGCACTGGTCGGACCTGCGCTGGGATGCCGACGCCTTCCCCGACCCGGACGGCATGCTCAAGGACCTCACCGAGCAGGGCTTCCGGGTGTGCCTGTGGATGAACCCGTACCTGATGACCGGCAGCCCGCTCTACGCCGAGGCCGAGGCCGCCGGGTACTTCCTGCGCCGCCCCGACGGCGAGACGTACGTCGCCGACACCTGGCACGGCAGCTACCCGGCCGGGGCCATCGTGGACCTCACCAACCCGGCCGCGGTGCGCTGGTTCCAGGGGCTGCTGCGGCCCCTGCTGGCCCAGGGCGTCGCGGTGTTCAAGACCGACTTCGCCGAGGGTGTGCCGGCCGACGCGGTGGCACACAACGGCCTGACCGGCGTCGAACTGCACAACGTGTACGCGCTGCTGTACAACGACGCGGTGGCCGATGTCACCGAGGAGGTCGCCGGGCACCGCGCGGTGTGGGCGCGCTCGTCGTACCTGGGCGGGCAGCGGCACAGCGCGCAGTGGAGCGGCGACGTCAACGCCACCTGGCCCGGTATGGCCAGCACGCTGCGTGGCGGCCTGTCCCACGGGCTGTCCGGGGTGCCGTTCTGGAGCCACGACACCGGCGGCTTCAACGGCACCCCCGAGCCGGACCTCTACGTGCGCTGGACCCAGTTCGGCGCGCTCTCCCCGCTGGTGCGGCTGCACGGCACCACCAGCCGGCTGCCGTGGGAGTTCCCGCCCGAGGCGGAACGGCACGCGGTGGACGCGCTGCGGTTGCGCTACCGGCTGCTGCCGTACCTCTGGTCGGCCGCGGTGGCGAGCGCCCGTACCGGCGGTCCGATGATGCGGGCGCTGCTCGTCGACACCCCGGACGACCCTGTCGCGTGGGCCACCGACCTCCAGTACCGCCTCGGGCCCGACCTGCTGGTGGCGCCGGTGCTTGATCCGTCCGGCGAGCGCGCCGTCTACCTACCGGCCGGCGACGACTGGCTCGACGCGTACACCGGGCAGCGGCACCCCGGCGGACGGCACCTGCGGGTGAGCGTGCCGCTGGACCGGCTGCCGCTGTACGTGCGGCACGGCGCGCTGGTCCCCGTGGTGGCGCCCGCCGCGACGGTCGGGACGGGCCCGTTCCGGGACGTCACGCTCGTGGCCTGGGGCGGCGTCGACGGCGTGAGCGTGGTGCGGGACCCCGACGGCGACACCACAGTCACCGCCGTGCGCGACGGCGACACGCTGCGCGTACGCGTGGAGGGGCCGCTGGACGTGCGGCGCGTCAGCGTGGTCGGGACGGACCCGCCGCGCCGGGTCGTGCTCGACGGCGAACCGGTGCCGCTGACACCGTTCGCGCAGTGGTTCGGCGGCGGGGACCGGCCGGCCGGGATCTCCCCTATTTAGTTTAAGCTGTAGCCGAACCCACGGCCGGGCGCAGGAGGCGGGCAGTACGTGATCAGCATCGACCGGCCGACGGCCGACCTCGGCGACGTGCGGGTGACCAACCGGGCCGCCGTGCTCCGGCACGTCCGCCGGCACGCCCCCTGCTCCCGGGCGGATGTGGCCGCGCGGACCGGCCTGAACAAGGCGACCGTCTCCAGCCTGGTCGCCGAGCTGATCGAGCACGGCCTGCTGCGCGAGACCGGGCTGACCGAGAACCGGGTGGGCCGCCCGGCCACCATGCTCGTCCTCGACGGCGCGCGTTACGTCGGGCTCGGCCTGCGCGTGGGCGCGGACGAACTGGTGGCGGTCGCCGCCGGACTCGGTGGCGACCCGGTGCTCACCTGGCGGCGCGCGTTCCCCGCCGCCACCGCCGCTCCCGAGGAGACGGTGAAGGCGCTCGCCGCGCTGGCCCGGCGTGCCGTCACCCGGGTCGGGGCGGACCGTACGGTGCTCGGCCTGACAGTCGCCGTACCAGGGCTGGTGGACCCCGACGGCGACGTGCCGGCCGCCCCGGCGCTGGGCTGGCGCGGCGTGCCGCTGGCCGCGTCGGTCCGCCGCGCGCTGCGTGATCCCGGCTTCCCCGTCGCCGTCGACACCGAGGCCAACCTGGCCGTGCTGGCCGAGCGGCGGCACGGCCCGTACGCCGCCACGACCGACCTGGTCCACCTCACCGGCGGCCCGGCGATCGGCGCGGGCCTGATCAGCGGCGGCCGGCTGTTGCGCGGCGGCCGGGGCTTCGCCGGGGACATCGGCCACCTGCCACTGGCCGCCGACGGCCCGCCGTGTGACTGCGGACGGCGCGGCTGCCTCACCGCGCTGCTCGGCGTGGACGCGGTGATCGGCCGTCTGCTGCCGGACGCCGGGCGGGTCACCGACCATCTGCCGGAGATCGAACGTGTCCAGGCCCTGGCCCGCGCCGGGGACGAGCCGGTACGCACCGGGCTCACCGAGATCGGCAGGCTGCTCGGGCAGGCGGCGTCGGTGCTGGCCGGGCTGCTCGACCCGGAGGTGGTGGTGGTCGGCGGCCACCTGGCGGCGCTCGCGCCGTGGCTGCTGCCCGCCGCCCACGCCGAGATCGCGTCCCGCGCACCGGTCCCGCCCGGCGTGCGGCTGGAGGCCAGCACGCTCGGGTCCGCTGCGGGTGCGCTGGGCGGGGCCACCGCCGCGCTGGCCGGGGTGGAGGCGGGGCGGCTGCCCGCCGGATGACCTCTTGACCGCACCGGCCGGAAGGTGTCAACCTCGGTAGCGCCGCGTTCCGGGACCGGGCAATCCCGAAGCGGCGTGTTTTTCGGCGGTTGTCGAAGCGCTTCACCACCGCTCCGGGCCGACCCCGCCGACCGGCCACCACCACCCTTGACTCGCGTGCGCGCCGCCGTCCCACCGGCTCGATCGTCGAAGCGCTTCGACGGTCGAGCGGCGACCCGTACGCCGACCGGAGGCGCCCACCATGACCGACCCCGTCCCCCACCGTCTCGACGACCTGCTGGCCCGGCTCACGCTGCCGGAGAAGCTCGGCCTGCTGCACCAGTGGCAGGCGCCGGTGCCCCGGCTCGGCCTGCGCCCGTTCCGCACCGGCACCGAGGCGCTGCACGGCGTCGCGTGGCTCGGCACCGCCACCGTCTTCCCCCAGGCGATCGGCCTGGCCGCGAGCTGGAACCCGGACCTCATCCGGGCGGTCGGCGCCGCCGTCGGCGACGAGGTGCGGGTCAAGCACCGGGCCGACCCGGACCGCGTCGGGCTCAACGTGTGGGCGCCGGTGGTCAACCCGCTGCGCGACCCCCGCTGGGGACGCAACGAGGAGGGCTGGTCCGAGGACCCGTGGCTGACCGGCCGGCTCGCCACCGCGTACGGCCTCGGGTTGCGCGGCGACCACCCGATCCGGCTGCGTACCGCGCCGACCCTCAAGCACTTCCTCGGCTACAACAACGAGACCGACCGGGCCACCACCTCCAGCGACCTGCCGCCGCGGGTACTGCACGAGTACGAGCTGCCCGCCTTCCGCGCCCCCCTCGCCGCCGGCGCGGCGGTGGCAGTGATGGCGTCGTACAACCTGGTCGACGGCGTACCGGCGCACCTGAGCCCGCTGATCGAGGGCGAGCTGCGCGGCTACGCCAACGACGACATCATGGTGGTCGGCGACGCCGGAGCCGTCGGCAACATCGCCGGAGTGCAGGAGTACCTGCCCGACCACGTAGCGGGCTTCGCCGCCGCGCTGCGCGCCGGCATCGACAGCTTCACCGAGGACGACGAGGACAGCGCCCCCACAGTGGACCGGCTCGGCGAGGCGCTGGCACGCGGTCTGATCGAGCCCGCCCACGTGGACCGGGCGGTGCGCCGGATCCTGTCCGTGCGGCTGCGCCTGGGCGACCTGGACCCCGACCCCCACGACGACGTGCCGCCCGACACGCTCGACAGCCTCGCCCACCGGGAACTCGCCCGCGAGGCCGCCCGCCAGTCGGTGGTGCTGCTGCGCAACGACGGCCTGCTGCCGCTGCGCCCCGGCACCCGGGTCGCGGTGCTCGGCCCGCTCGCCGACTCCGTGCTCACCGACTGGTACAGCGGCACCCCGCCGTACGCGATCAGCGCCTACGCCGGGCTGCTCGGGCGCCTGCCCGAGGTGACCACCCACCCCGGCACGGACCGGATCACGCTGCACGCCGGCGACCGGGCGGTACGCCACGACGAGGGTGGCGCGCTGACGCTCGGCGGCACGGCGGCCGAGTTCGACGTGGTCGACTGGGGACAGGACGTGGTGGCGCTGCGCGCCGTGGACACCGGCCGGTACGTCGGCGCCGACGACGCCGGGGCGCTCGTCGCCGACCGCGACGGACCCGGTGGCTGGGTGGTCCGCGAGACGTTCCGCCTGCACCACCGGCCCGACGGCACCGCGCTGCTGCACCACCTTGCCACCGGCCGGCACGTCGCCGTCGACCCGCACGGACGGCTGAGCGTCGCCACCGGCGACCCGGCCGCGTTCACGGTGACGCTGCTCGCGGACGGGGCCGCAGCCGCCGCCGCGCTCGCCGCCGCAGCCGACGTGGCGGTGGTGGTGCTCGGCAACCACCCGATGGTCAACGGCCGGGAGACCGAGGACCGCGCCGACCTGGCGCTGCCCACCGGTCAGGCGGAGCTGTTGCGGGCGGTGCACGCCGCGAACCCGCGTACCGTGCTGGCGCTGACCAGCAGCTACCCGTACGCGGCCGGCTGGGCGCAGGAGCACCTGCCGGCCGTGCTGTGGAGCGCCCACGGCGGTCAGGAACACGGCAACGGGCTCGCCGACGTGCTGCTCGGCGCCGCCGACCCGGGCGGGCGGCTCACCCAGACCTGGTACGCCGACGCCGCCGAACTGCCCGACCTGCTCGACTACGACGTCATCGGCGCCGACGCCACGTACCTCTACCACCGGGGCGACCCGCTGTACCCGTTCGGCCACGGGCTCAGCTACGCCGAGTTCGACTACGCTGACCTCCGGTTGAGCACCGCCACGGCGCGCGCCGGCGAGGAGGTGGAGGTGAGCGTCGAGGTCACCAACACGGGCCGCCGCCCGGGCACCGAGGTCGTGCAGCTCTACACCCGGCAGCGCCACTCCCGGGTCAAGCAGCCGCTGCGGCAGCTGCGCGACTTCGCCCGCGTCACGCTGGATCCGGGCTGCGCCACCCGGGTGACGCTGCGCGTGCGTACCGCCGACCTGGCCTGGTGGGACGAGACGCGCGCCGCGATGGTGGTGGAGGACGCCGTCCACTCGGTGCTGGTCGGCCGGTCCGCGCGCGACATCCGGCTCGTCGGCGCGCTCACCGTGACCGGCGGCGACGCGACAGCCGAACCGGCGGGGGCCAGCTTCGGGGCGGCCCGGTGACCGGCCGGAGCCCCGGTGAGCAGGTCACCATCGCCGACGTGGCCCGCCACGCCGGGGTGGCCGCCAGCACCGTGTCGTACGTGCTCAGCGGCAAACGCACCATCTCGGCCACCACCCGCGGCCGGGTGCTCGCCAGCGTCCGCGCACTCGGCTACCACCCGCACGCCGGGGCCCGCGCGCTGGCCAGCCGCAAGGCCAACGTGATCGCGCTGGTGCTGCCGCTGCGTACCGGCATGCAGGTGCCGGTGGTGATGCGCTTCGCCACCGCGGTGGTCACCACGGCCCGCCGCCACGACCACGACGTGCTGCTGGTCACCGCCGACGAGGGACCGGCCGGGCTGCACCGGATCGCCGGCAGCGCGCTCGTCGACGGCGTGCTGCTGATGGACGTCGAGCTGGAGGACTCCCGGGTGCCGCTGCTGCGCGAGCTGGCGCTACCCGGCGTCCTGATCGGGCATCCCGCCGACAGCACCGGGCTGGCCTGCGTGGACCTCGACTTCCGGCGCGCGGGCGAGCTGTGCGTGGAACACCTGGCCGCCGCCGGGCACCGGCGGATCGCGCTGCTCGGCGCCCCGGCGGCCGTCTACGACCGGGGCACCGGGTTCGCCCACCGCACCCGTGCCGGGGTACGCGCCGCGGCCGAGCGGCTTGGCGTCGACGCGGTGACCCGGCCCTGCGAGGAGGGGCCGGCCGCGGTACGCCGCGACCTGGAGGCGCTGCTCGCCGACCATCCGGACGTCACCGGGCTGGTGGTGCAGAACGAGTCGGCGGTCGGGCCGGTGCTCGCCACGCTGCCCCTGCTGGGCCGCCGGGTGCCCGGGGACACCTCGGTCGTCGCGATCTGCCCGGACGAGCTGGCCGAGCAATCAGGGCTCACCTGCGTACCGGTGCCCGCCGAGGAGGTCGGCCGGCAGGCGGTGGCGTTGCTGATGCGGCGGCTGAGCGGCGAGCCGGTGCCGGAGGTGACGCTGCTGGAACCGCACCTCACAGTGCGGGACACCAGCAGGTGACCGCGCACGGCATCCACGACACCGCGCCGGCCGCCGACTGGACCGACGCGTTCCTCACCGGAAACGGTGAGCTGGGGCTGATGGTCCACGGGCTGCCGCACGCGGAACGGATCGTGGTCAACCACCACCGGCTCGTCCTGCCCAACGGCAGCCGGCACGCCCGCGCGCCCGAGCTGGCCGGCCGGATGCCGCACATCCGCGCGCTCGTGCTCGCCGGGCGGCGGGCCGAGGCCGCCCGGCTGCTCACCGGCGGCCGGGATCTGGAGTGGACCCAGTCGTTCCACCCCGGGTACGCGCTCACCGTCGACGCCGTGCCCGGACCGGTACGCGACTACCGGCGCGACACCGACTTCACCACCGGGCAGGTGACAGTCGAGTGGTCGGGCGGGCGGCGGCGCTGCTTCGCCTCCCGCGCCGACGGCGTCGCCGTGCTGCACCTCGACCAGGGCGACTGCGTGGTGGGGGCGACGGGTGAACTGCCCGGCCGGCCGGCCGACGTGGTCTACGAGCACGCCGCGTACCGCCGTGACGGGCTGGTGTTCCTGCGGGTACGCGCCCGCTACCCGGACGCCGGCGGCGCGTACGGCTTCGAGGGGCTGACGCTGCTGCGCGGCGACGTGAGCGTCGACGGCGACCGGGTGCGGGTACGCGGACCGGCGCTGCTCACCACGCTCGTGGACCGGCCCGACGCGCCGCCCTGGCGTACCCGGGGATCGGAACGGCGACTCGCCGCGCTGGCCGGGGACTACGACGAACTGCTGGCCCGGCACGTGCCCCGCCACGCCGGACCGTACACCCGGGTCGGCCTGGACCTCGGCGTGCCCGCCGCCGACCGGGCGTTACCAGTCGGTGAGTTGCTGGCCCGGCAGGCCGCCGCGCCGGACCGGCTGGACCCGGCGCTGCTGGAACGGCTGTTCCACTCCGGCCGGTACCTGCTGTTCAGCGCCAGCGGGGTGCTGCCGCCCCGGCTGACCGGGCTGTGGCTGGGCTCCTGGGACGCGGCGTGGGCCGGCGACTTCACCACCGACGCGAACCTGAACCTGCAACTCGCCGGCGCGAACGTGGGCGCGTTGCCGGAGGTGAGCGCCGCGCACGCCCGGCTGGTCGCCGCCCAGGTGGACCACTGGCGCGCGAACGCCCGCGCCGTGTACGGGGCACGCGGGCTGCTGGCGCCCAGCCGCACCGACGGCGAGCACGGGCACCTGTTCCACGTCCACCCGGACTGGCCGTTCACCGCGTGGCTCGCGGGCGCGGACTGGCTGCTGCATCCGCTGCACGAACACCACCTGGTCACCGGTGAGCCGCTGGGCGAGGTGGCCGGCTGGCTGGCCGAGGTGGCGGACTTCTTCGCCGACGTGCTGACCGTCGTGGACGGCCGGCCGGCGCTGGTGCCGTCGTACTCGCCGGAGACCGGCCCCTACGACGACACCGGCCGCGTCGCGCCCGTCGCCGTCAACGCCACCATGGACGTCGCCGCCGCCCGGCACGCGCTGCGGCTGGCCGCCGAGGTGACCGGCGACGACAGGTGGGCCGGGGTACGGCCGCCCGGCTACCTGGTCGACGGGCGCGGCGCACTGGCCGAGTGGGCGTGGCCCGGCAGTGCCGGCGACGAGGACCACAGGCACGTCAGCCACCTGTATCCGGTGTGGCCGCTGGACGAGATCGATCCGGACGACACCCCGGAGCTGGCCGCCGCCGCGCACCGGGCGCTGACCTTACGCGGAGACGAGGACCGGTCCGCGCACGGCAGCCTGCACCGGGCCCTGGCGGCGGCACGGCTGCGCGACGGCGGGCTGGTAGCGGCGAACGTGCGCGAGATCCTCGGCGCGGACATGTTCTTCCGGTCGCTGATGAGCGCGCACAACCCGGGCCGGACCACGTACAACGCCGACGCCGCGCACGCGCTGCCGGCGGTGCTGATCGAGTCGCTGGTGCGGTCCCGTCCGGGGATGCTGCGGTTGCTGCCCGCGCCGCTGCCGGACCTGCCCGCCGGGACGCTACGCGGGATCACCTGCCGGGGCCGGGTCACCGTCGAGGAGCTGACCTGGGCGCCGGGCCGGGTCCGGGCGCGGCTGGTGTCGCCGGTTCCGCAGCGCGTGACCGTGTACGGCCCGAGCGGCCGTCACACGGTCGATCTGGTTCCGGACCGGGCTTACGAGGTGGTGTTCGGCTAGATGTTGTCGGGCTGGCGCAGCGCCGGGTGGCGCTGCCCCGGCGCGGCGTACCAGGGCGGCGCGTCGTCGGTGAGCGCGGTGCCGATCCGCAGCCGGGACCAGTCGTCCAGGTCGGGCAGCGCGTCCGGGGCGAACCAGGCCACCGCCAGCGACTCGTCGCCGTCGGCCGTCGGCGCCCCGCCGACCGCACGGCAGCGGAACCAGATGTTGAGGTATTCGCAGGCGTCGCCGTTGGGGTAGACCACCGGGTGGGTGGCCACGCCGGCGAGCCGGTCGATGGCCACCCGCACGCCCGTCTCCTCGCGGACCTCGCGCACCAGCGCGTCAGCGGGCTGCTCACCCGGGTCCACGGTGCCGGCCGGGACCGACCAGCGGCCGTTGTCGCAGCGGCGGGCCAGCAGCACCCGTCCCGCGTCGTCGGTGACCACGCCGCTGACGCCGTACAGCATCAGCAGGTCGTGGCCGACGTGCCGGCGCAGCCGGGCGATGTAGGGCGAGACGGCCATGACGAGCACGCTACCGGCGGTCCTGCCGGTGCCGCCGGACCATCCCCTCGGCCAGCGTCGCGCCGTCCAGGTCACCGGCGGCCAGCCGCCCGGCGACGGTACGGCGCACCATCCGGTCGGCCAGCGCCGGAGCGTGCCGGGCCAGCGCCAGTTCGATCCGGCCGCGCCGGGTGGTGGCCACGTCGCGTGGCGCGCGCCGGGCGGTGGCGGCGCGCAGGATCGCCGCGACGACCCCGTCGACCGGCTCCGGGCGGGAGACCCCGTTCAGCGACAGCCCGGCCGCCACAGTGCTGTCGTGGATCGGGGAGGCGACCATGCTGGGGTAGACGACGCTGACGCCGACGTGCGTGCCGACCTCGTGGCGCAGCGCGTCGGCGTACGCGACGAGCGCCCGCTTGCTCACCCCGTACGCGGCGGCCAGCGGCAGCGGCAGGACTGCCATCCGGCTGGCCACGAAGATCACCCGGCCGCGGGCGGCCTCCAGGGCCGGCATCGCGGCGGCTGTGGTCCGCCAGGCGGCGAGCAGGTTCACCTCGATCTGGCGGCGTACCACCTCGTCAGGTGGCAGCTCGGCGGGCGCGGGCCCGCCCACACCGGCGTTGTTGATGAGCAGGTCGAGCCCGCCGAGCCGGTCGACGGCCGCCGCCACGGCCGGTGGCGTCGCGGCCGGATCGGTCAGGTCGACGCCGAGCACCGGCGGGGTGGCGTCGGGGTCGGCGTGCAGGTCCAGCCCGACCACGTGGGCACCGGCGGCGGTCAGTGCCGCGCCCAGGTGCTGCCCGAACGTGCCCCGGGCGCCGGTGACAAGCACCCGCCGCCCGGCCAGCCCGCGCACCGCGCCGGTTCCGGTCCGCCGCGCCCCGGCGGCCGGGTCCCGGCCGCTCATCGGGCCGCTCCGGCGCGACGCCGACCGGCGGCCAGTTCCCGGCCCAGTTCGGCCAGGTAGACGTCGAAGTCGACGCGCATGTGCGGGCGGCGCTGGCCCCACCGGGCGGTGGCGGCGCGCAGCTCGTCGCGGCAGGCGGCGGCCTGGCGGGCCGGATCCGGTGGCGCCCAGGTGCCGGCCAGGCGCGCGGCCACCAGCCGGGCCTGCGCCTCGACCAGGGGGAACGCCGCGCCGGTGGACTGCATGAGCCCGACGAACGCCAGCCCGGGGGCGTCCAGGTGGAACACGTGCCGGTACAGCGGCAGCCGGTCCGCGCCGTCGCCGAGCAGCGCCGGGTCGAGGAACGGCACCTCGACCCGGTAGCCGGTGCACCAGATCACCAGGTCGACCTCGTCGTGGCGGCCGTCGGTGAACTCGGCCCGGTGGCCGTCGAGGCGGGCGATGCCGGGCCGGGCCTGGATGTCGCCGTGGGTCAGCCGGGACAGCAGCGCGTCGGACAGCGTCGGGTGGTCCTGGAGGAAGCCGTGCGCCGGTGCGGGCAGCCCGTACCTGCTGGGCGGACCGACCGCCGTGGTGATCATGGTCTGGCTGATCCGCTGCCGCAGCCGCCACGGCAGCCGCCGGGCCAGTGCGCCGTTGAGCGTGTCCGAGGGGCGGCCGAGCAGGTACTTCGGCACCACCCACACGCCCCGGCGCAGCGACAGCAGTGTGCGTTCGGCGGCGTACGAGGCGTCGACGGCGATGTCCATGGCGGAGTTGCCGCCGCCGACCACGAGCACCCGGCGTCCGGCGAGCTGTTCGGGCCCCCGGTAGTCGTGGCTGTGCATCTGCTCGGCGGTGCACTCGCCCGGGTACGGCTCGGGTCGCTTCGGCACCCGATTGTGCCCGTTGGCGACCACCACCGCCTCGACGTCGACCTCGACCGGGCCGTCCGGCCCGGTGGCACGTACCCGCCAGCCGTCTCCGGTGCGGGTGACCCGGTCGACTGTGTGCCGCAGCCGTACCGCCTCGCGCAGCCCGAACCGGTCGGCGTAGTCGCCGAGGTAGCCCGCGATCCGGGTGTGGTCGGGGTAGTCCGGCCAGTCGGCGGGCATCGGGTGGTCGGCGAACTCGGTACGCCCCTTGCTGGTGTTCAGGTGCAGCGTGCGGTACGCGGGCGAGCCGGGCGACCCGTACACCCAGAGGCCGCCGAGCGTGTCCGCGGCCTCGAACGCCACCGCCGGGACACCCGCGTCGGCGAGCGCCTTGAGCGTGGCCAGTCCGGCGGCCCCGGCGCCGACGACAGCGACCCTCGGTGTGGCCATGCCCGCCTCCTTAATCCAACGACCGATGGATAATCTCCGGAGCGCGGGCCGGCGTCAAGCCCGGGTGCCGTCCGGGCCGCCCTGGTACAGCGCGTCGAGGAACCGGTGCACGAACGCCCGGAACTCGCGCCGCTCCCGCGCGCCGGACCCGGCCCCGGCGGCCAGCGTCACCACGTGCCCGTGCACCGCCCAGACCAGGGACCGCACCGTCACGTGCGGGGTCGGCTCGGTCAGCGCGCCCGCCTCGGCCGCGGCCAGCAGCAGCTCCTCGACCAGCCCGTACAGCGGCGCGGCGTAGCGGCGGTCCAGTTCGCCGTGCCGCTGCGGCTCCAGCCAGCGGCGCAGCCACAGCGCGGTGGTCTCCGGCCGGTCCTCCAGGAAGTCGACGAACACGTCCACCAGGTCGTGCAGCGCCCGCAGCGCGTCCTGCGGGCCCGCTGCCAGGGCCGCCCGGGCGCGCTCCCCGGCCGCCTCGATCACCTCCCGTTCGGCGCTGAACACCCGGGCGAAGCAGGCGTCGTAGAGCTGCGCCTTGGTGCCGGTGTGGTGCGCGACGGTGGCCGCGTCCACGCCCGCGGCGGCGGCGACGTCGCGGACGCTCACCGCGTCGAAGCCCCGCTCGGCGAACAACGCGGTGGCGGCGGCGAGCACCAGGTCACGGGTCGGCCGCTGGTCGTCGCGGCGGGGCCGGCCCGGACGGCGGCGAGGCGTGGTCATCCGGCCATTGTTCCCCCTACAATCCAGCAACCGTTGGATTGGGGCCGGCGTGCCCCGAGGACAGGAGACCCCCATGACCGGGCTGGATCAGCGCTCCGACGCGGTCACCCTGCCGCGCGGCCCGCTCGTCGGGTTCGCCACCGGCTCGCTCGGCATGGGCGTCTGGGTCACCGTGCCCGGCCTGCTGCTGCTCTACTTCCTGACCGACGTGCTGGCGGTCGCGCCGTGGCTCGCCGGGCTCACCCTGCTGCTGCCGAAGATCGCCGACGTGCTGCTGCACCCGTGGATCGGGCACCGCTGCGACGTCGAGCAGGCCCGCCGGGGACACCGGCGCCGGCTGCTGCTGGCCGGCTGCGTGCTGCCGCTGGCGTTCGCCGCGCTGTTCGCGGTGCCCGGCGGCCTCACCGGCGCCGCCGCCGCGGGCTGGGTGGCGGTCTTCTTCGTCGCCGGCAACCTGCTGTTCGCCGCCTACCAGGTGCCCTACCTGGCGACCCCGGCGGACCTGCGGATCGGCTACCACGAGCGGACCCGGCTGATGGCGTTCCGGATGGTGGTGCTGACCCTCGGCATCCTCGTCTCCGGGCTCCTCGCGCCGCTGCTGGCCGGTGGCGACGACGCCACCCGGGACGGGTACCTGCTGATGGGCGTGGTGCTGGCGGCCGGGATGCTCGCCGCGATGCTGGTGGGCGTCGCCGGGATCGGCCGGTTGCGCCGTACCGCCGCCGACGCGGTCCCGCCGCACGGCCCGGGCGGGTGGCGGGCACTGGCCGCGAGCCTGCGGGACCGGCAGTTCCGCTGGCTGGTCGGCGCGTACCTGGCCATGTCCACCACCACCCACCTGGTGCTCGCCGGGGTGCCCTACTACGCCGAGTACGAGCTGGGCCGCCCCGGCCTCACCACGGTGCTGGTGGCCGCGTTCGTCGCGCCGGCACTGCTGGTCACCCCGGGCTGGCTGGCGGTGGCGCGGCGGATCGGCAAGCAACGTGCCCTGCTCGCCGGGCAGGCCGCGTTCGCCGCCGGGTCGCTGGTGCTGGCGATCGGCCGTCCGGCCGGGCTGCCGGTGCTGGTGGCCGCCGTGGCGGTGCTCGGGGTGGCGTTCGCCGGCATGCAGCTGCTGCCGTTCTCGATGCTGCCCGACGTGATCCGCGCGGCCGGCGGCACCGAGCGGGCCGGCACGTACACCGGGGTGTGGACCGCCACCGAGGCCACCGGCGCGGCGCTGGGCCCCTACGCGTACGCGTTGTGCCTGGCCGCCGGCGGATTCGTGGCCTCGACCGCCGGGCAGAGCGTGACCCAGTCCCCGGCCGCGCTGGACGCGCTGCGCTACGGCTTCGGGCTGCTGCCCGCCGTCGTGATGGTGGTGGCGGTGCTGCTGCAACGCCGCTACACCCTCGACGGCGCGGCCCGCGCGGACGCCGCCGGATAGACTTCGCCCCCGATGGACGCCGAGCCCGCCACCGACATCCGACCCTGTGCCCACTGCGGACGCGACGTGCCGCAACGTGTCGGCGCGGGCCGTCCGTTCCGCTACTGCCGGGACAACGACGGCGCCTGCCAGCGGGCCGCCCGCAACTCGCGGATGCGCCACCGCAACTCCCCCGGCCTGCCCGGTCAGGTGGCGCGCACCTGGGAGGCGGTGGACCGGCTCGACCAGATCGTGGAGACGCTCACCGAGGCGCTGCACGCCGAACTGTCCCCGGCCGGTGTGGAACGGCAGCTCGCCGAACTGCGCGCGGAGACCGCCACGCAGGTGGCCGCCGCGCACGCCGAACGCGACGAGGCCCGCCGGGAGGCCGAGGACGCCAGCGCGGCTGCGGCCCGCGACCGGCAGCAGGCCCGCGCCGCGTACGCCGAACGCGACACCGCCGCCGAACGCGCCGAGCGGGCGGAGGCCACGGCCTCGGCGGCGGCCGAGCGGGCCGCCGCGGCCGAGGACGCCCGCGACGCCGCCCGCGCCGAGGCGGGCGCGGCGCAGGCCCTGCGGGTGCAGGCCGAACGCGACCGCGACGCGGCCCGGCACGAACTGCGCACGGTACGCACCGAACGCGACGCCGAACGCCGCCGCGCGGGCGAGCTGACCGCCGAGCGGGACGCCGCCCGCGCCGACGCCGAGCGGGCCACCCGATCCGCCGCCGAGGCCCTGGACCAGGCCGAACAGTCCCGCGCCGAGGCCGACCGGGCCCGCGCCGAGGCGCAGGCCGCCCAGGGCCGGGCCGCCGAGGCGGACCGTTCCGCCCGGGCCGCGACCGAGCGGGCCGACGCACAGGCCGCCGCCGCACAGCAGGCCCGGGCCGAGCGGGACCGCGCCGACACTGCGCTGGAACGCGTCCGCGCCGAGGCTTCCGCCGCCGTCGAGCGAGCCCGCGCCGAGACGGCCGGCGCGGTGGAGCAGGCCGCCGCCCGTACCGCCGAGCGGGACGCGCTGGCAGCGGAGCTGGCCGAGGCGCGGCGGGCCGCGAGCGCCGCCGAGGCCCGGGCGGCCGACCTGGCCGCGCGGACGGCGACAATCGAGGCGGACCGGGACGCCGCGCAGCGCCGGGCCGGGCAGCTCGCCGACCAGGTGAGCGATCTGGCGACGGCGCTGGCGCGGCTCGGCACGCGTACCGGCTGAGCGGCCACGGGCTGGGAACGGGGCAGCGCCGCACCCGGCCCGGCGGCGAGGATCAGGGCATGGGAAAGACGTACGAGCGCATCGACGGCCGGCTGCGGGACTTCGTCGAGGCGCAGCCGATGTTCTTCGTGGCCACCGCCCCGCTGTCAGGTGACGGCACCGTCAACCTGTCTCCGAAGGGGCTGCGCGGCTGCTTCGCGGTGCTCGACGAGCACACCGTGGCGTACCTCGACTTCGCCGGCAGCAACGCCGAGACCATCGCCCACCTGCGGGAGAACGGCCGCATCACGCTGATGTGGTGCGCGTTCGCCGGCCCGCCGAACATCGTGCGGGTGCACGGGCGCGGCGAGCCGGTGTTCCGCGACGACCCGCGCTGGCCCGACCTGCTAACCCACTTCCCCGACATCGACCCCGGCCCGCACGGCCTGCGGGCGATCATCGTGGTGCACGCCGAGCTGATCCGCGACACGTGCGGTTACGCGGTGCCGTTCATGACCTACGACGCCGACCGGGACCTGCACGAGCGCCGGTTCGCCCGGGAGGACGACACCTCGCTGAGCGCGTACTTCGCCGGCAAGGACCACGTGGCCACCAGCATCGACGGGCTGCCCGGGCTGCCGTTGCCGCTGCCACCGACCCCGGCGGTGTGAGCCCGGTCAGTGGATGCCGGCCATCAGGTGCCGGATCTGGCGGGTGAACATCACCGCGGCCAGGCCCAGCACCACCGAGGCCAGCCCGAAGGTCAGGAAGTACACCGGCTGGGACCAGGTGCCGGCCAGCCGCGCCACCTGACCGCCGATGGCGTCAC
The DNA here is from genome assembly GCF_040649715.1 of Micromonospora sp. NPDC048887. Classification (NCBI taxonomy): domain Bacteria; kingdom Bacillati; phylum Actinomycetota; class Actinomycetes; order Micromonosporales; family Micromonosporaceae; genus Micromonospora; species Micromonospora sp. NPDC048887. The sequence goes on from NZ_JBEZGA010000009.1 coordinate 118,431, forward strand.
CGACCGCGGTGGCCAGGAACCACAGGCCCAGCATCTGACTGGCGTACTTGACCGGGGCGAGTTTCGTGGTGGCGGACAGGCCGACCGGGCTCAGCGACAGCTCACCGGCGACCTGGATCGCGTACACCGCGACCAGCCACAGCGGTGAGACCAGGTCGCCACCGACTGCTGCCCGCGCGGCGGCGGCCATCAGCACGAACGACAGGCCGTTGAGCACCAGGCCGACGGCGAACTTCGTGGGCGTGGACACCCGGTGGCCGAGTTTGAGCCACAGCGCGGCGGCCAGCGGCGCGCCGATGATGATCAGGATCGGGTTCACCGACTGCAGCCAGGACGCCGGGAACGTGAACCCGCCCACCGACCGGTCGGTCTGGTCGGCGGCGAAGATGTTCAGCACCGACCCGGCCTGGTCGTAGATGAGCCAGAACGCGGCGGCGAACAGGAACAGCCACACGTACGCCTTCATCCGGCTGCGTTCGGTGGCGCTGATCTCCCGGTCGGTGAGGATCCGCGCGAAGTAGCCGACCGTCACCAGCACCGTCACCACGGTCAGCAGGTTGACCACCGTGTCGACGGTGAACCAGCCGGCCAGCAGCAGCACCAGCAGCACGGCGAGCAGCACGACGCTCGCCACGCCGACGCGGGTCAGCGCGCGCCGCCGGTCCGCGCCGAGCAGCGGGTCCGCCGGGCGGGCACCCGCGTCGCCCAGGTTGCGGCGGCCCAGCACGTACTGGAGCACACCGAAGGTCATGCCGACCGCCGCGGCGCCGAACCCCAGATGCCAGTTGATCTTCTCGCCCAGGAAGCCGGTGATCAGCGGGGCGATGAACGCGCCCAGGTTGATGCCCATGTAGAAGATGGAGAACCCGGCGTCGCGGCGCGGCGAGTCCCGCTCGTACAGGTCGCCGACCATGGTGGAGATGTTCGGCTTGAGCAGGCCGGTGCCGGCCACGATCAGCGCCATGCCGGCGAACACGCTCCACCCGGTCGGGATCGCCATCACGTAGTGGCCGGCGGCGATCACCACGCCGCCCCAGAGCACGCTGCGGCGCGCGCCGATCAGCCGGTCGGCGACCCAGCCGCCGGGCAGCGCCATCAGGTAGACCATGGCGTTGTAGGTGCCGTACACGGCGTTGGCGCTGGACTCGCCGAGGTCCAGGCCGCCGTCGGCGACCGCGGCGGTCAGGTACAGCACCAGGATCGCCCGCATGCCGTAGAAGCTGAACCGCTCCCACATCTCGGTGAGGAAGAGCGTGGACAGCGCGCGGGGATGACCGAAGAAGGTCTTCCCGGCGGGCGGTCGGGCCCCGACCGGCGCGTCACTGCTCATCGTCACCTCCGGCACGCAAACAGGTGGGTAACATCCCCGTTGGCAGGCGAAACACTCCACCGATTCGGCCCGGCCGGGGACGACCCCGCCGGGCAGCTGTCATGGCCGGTTACCCTTGACACTCCCGACCCGCGTACGGCCCTGCCGCCGTGGCCCCGGGGAATGGGCGAGCGGTCACCGGCCGTTACACCCGAAGACCAGCACCACGAACGAGGGGAAGTCGATCATGGGCGAGCGCATGCTGCGCGGTAGCCGGCTGGGCGCGGTCAGCTACGAGTCCGACCGCAACACGGAGCTCGCGCCACGCCAGACCCGCGAGTACCTCTGCGCCAAGGGCCACCAGTTCGAGGTGCCGTTCGCCGTCGACGCCGAGGTCCCCACGACCTGGGAGTGCAAGTTCGACGGCAGCGTCGCCCGCCTGGTCGACGGCACCGAGCCGGAGCAGAAGAAGGCCAAGCCGCCGCGTACCCACTGGGACATGCTGCTGGAGCGGCGCTCGATCGCCGAGCTGGAGGACATCCTCGCCGAACGGCTCCAGGAGGTCCGTACCCGCCGGGGTCGTGCCTGACCGTCTGTAACGCGCGGAAACGCCCCCGGGATCACCCGGGGGCGTTTCGCTGTCTCCACGCGCCTCAGCGGTCGACGATCTCACCCTCGATGGCCTTGCCCGGGTCGGTGACCGGCTGCGGCGACGGCGACGAGGCCGGGGCGGGCTCCGGGGCCGGCTGCGGCGCACCCCGGTACACACGCACCCGGCGCGGGCCGAACAGGTCACCGGCGACCATCGACGACACCCGCCGCTCGGTGGCCCGGCGCACCCCGCCGCCGGCCAGCCGGCGCAGCGGCGGCACCAGCAACAGCAGCCCCACCACGCCGCTGAACAGGCCCGGCAGCGCCAGCAGCAACGCACCCAGCAGGCCGATCAGCCCGTCGGTCACCTCGGGGCCCGGCGGCCGGCCGGCCGGTGCCGCGGCGCGGAAGCCGCGCCACGCCCGCATGCCCTCGCGGCGCAGCAGCACCAGGCCCAGCAGGGACGCCCCGAACACCAGCAGCACCGCCACGCCGAACCCGACGGCCCGGCCGACCAGCACGAAAACGGTCAGCTCCAGCAGCGCGAGCAGCAGCAGGGCCGGTGGTACGAACTTCAGTCCTCGGCGCATCTCACCTCATCCGACCGGGGTCATCACGCCCGTCAAGCATGACACGCCCTCGCTCAAGGCCAGCGCGCGAGCGCATCCGGGCGCGACGGCGTGGCCGCCAGGCGGTCCCGCACGCCCCAACGGGTGACCCGCCACAGCGCCTCCGCCACGATCAGCGGGCTCATCTTGCTGTCGCCGTGTTCCCGCTCGGCGAACGTGATCGGCACCTCCACGATCCGCACCCCGGCCCGGTGCGCCAGCCGCGACAGCTCCACCTGGAACGCGTACCCCTGGGACCGCACCGAGTCCAGGTCGATCGCGTCCAGCGCGCTGGACCGGTACACCCGGTAGCCGCCGGTGGCGTCGCTGACCGGCATGCCCAGCGCCAGCCGCGCGTACAGGTTGCCGACCCGGGACAGCAGCAGCCGCCGCCACGGCCAGTTCAGCACCCGCGCGCCACGCGTCCACCGGGAGCCGATCACCACGTCGGCGTCGCGGGCGGCGTGCAGCAGCGCCGGCAGGTCCTCCGGGGCGTGCGAGCCGTCGGCGTCCATCTCCACCACCGCGTCGTAGCCGCGTGCGCGCGCCCAGGCGAACCCGGCCAGGTAGGCCGCGCCGAGCCCTTCCTTGCCGGCCCGGTGCAGCACGTGCACCCGCGGGTCGCCGCCGGCGATCCTGTCGGCGATCGCGCCGGTGCCGTCGGGGCTGTTGTCGTCGGCGACGAGGACGTCCACCGCCGGCGCCGCCTCGCGTACCCGGGCGACGATGCGCCCGACGTTGCCGGCCTCGTTGTAGGTGGGGATGACCACCAGGACCCGTCCCACCCCGGGATGCCCGACCGTCCGCCTGTCGGCTGCCACGCCCACCGTCGCACCACCTCTCGTCGGCTCAGCCGGGAGCGACCTCCCGGCGCCGGCGCAGCACCGCCGCGCCGGCCAGGGCCGCGACCGCCAGCGCCGTCAGCGCCACCTCCGGCCACACTCCGGCCGTGGTCGCCGGGGTACGCCCGTCTCCGAGTTCCATCTGCCGCACCACCACAGCAGCGGTGTTGAACCCGGTCGCACCGTCTACCCGCCCGTCCGGGGAAACGAACCCGGACACCCCGACCGTGGAGGCCATCAACGCGGCCCGGCCGTGCTCCACGGCCCGCAGCCGCACCATCGCCAGCTGCTGGCGGGCCTCGGCCACGTCGAACGTGGCGTTGTTCGTCTGCACCACCAGCAGCTGCGCGCCGCCGGTGACCGTGTCGCGGACGATGCCGTCGTAGGCGACCTCGAAGCAGATCACGTCGCCGAGCACGGCCGGGCCGGTGTTCAGCACGCCGGGACGGTCACCGGCGACGAAGTCGGACCGGACCCGGTCGACCTGGGAACTGACCTTGCGGGCGATGGACCGCAACGGCACGTACTCGGCGAACGGCACCGGATGCCGCTTCGTGTACACCTGGTCCAGATCCGGGCCGGTTCCCGGCCGCCACAGCAGCCCCGCGTTGCGCACCTCACCCTGGCCGGGACCGACCAGCACCGCACCGACCAGGATCGGCGCGCCGATCGCGTCGGCCGCCCGGGAGATCCGCTCCCCCGCGCCCGGGTTGCGCAACGGGTCGATGTCGCTGGAGTTCTCCGGCCACACCACCACGTCGGGGCGGTCCTGCCCGCCCTCGGCGACCCGCCGCGCCAGCTCCAGCGTCGCGTCGACGTGGTTGTTCAGCACCGCCTGCCGCTGCGCGTTGAAGTCCAGCCCGAGGCGCGGCACGTTGCCCTGCACGATGGCGACGGTGACGGTGTCGCCCGCGCCGCGTACCCCTGTCGGCACGGCCGTGCCGGCGGCGAGCAGCGCCACCAGCGCGGCGGTGAGCCCGGCCACCGGCCGCCACTGCCCGGGCGCGCGCCGCCAGTCCCGCCACGCGGCGGTGACCAGCAGCCCACCGGCGACCGCGACGGCGAACGTGACCAGCGGGGCGCCGCCGAGCGCGGCCAGCTTCAACAGCGGCGAGGTGTCCTGGCTGAACGCCAGCCGCCCCCACGGGAACCCGCCGAACGGGGTGCGGTCACGCAGCGCCTCCTGCCCCACCCACAGCACACCGGTGAGCAGCGGCCACGCCGCCCGGTGCCGGTCGGCGAGCGGCGACACCCACGCGGCGGCGGCGCCCAGCAGCGCCAAATAGGCGGCCTGCAGCAGCGACAGCAGCGCCCACGGCAGGTAACCGGTGTGCAGGTTGGTCCACTCCAGCAGCGGCGCGAACAACGCCACCCCGGTCAGAAAGCCCAGCCCGGCGCCGGCGCGCAGCCGCCGCCGGTGCACCGCGGCGGCCAGCAACGCCACACCGACCGGCGCCAGGGGCCACCACCCGTACGGCGGGAACGCCAGCAGCAGCGCCACCCCGGCCAGCACGGCGGCCGGCACGGCGAGCGTCAGCGGCAGGGGACGCGTGCCGCCGTCACCGGGTGCCCCGTCGGTGGCACGCGGCTGTTCCCGGTCCAGCGTCGTCACCGGCACCTCCCCACGATCACGGGCCGAAGGCTACCCGCCCGGACCGTCGCGGGACCGAACCGGTGTGGGGCGTGCCACCGCCCGCGCGCGGACAGGCGACAATCGGGCGCATGCGGTTCGGTGTGCTCGGCGCGACCCAGGCGTACGCCGCCGACGGCAGCGTGCTGCCCGTCACCGGCGGGCGGCTGCGCGCGCTGCTGGTGCTGCTCCTGCTCGACGCCGGCCGCACCGTGGCGCCGCGGCGAACCCCTCGCGGACGTGACGGACGCGCCGTTCGCCGGCGTGGAGGCGGCCCGGCTGCGGGCGGCCCGACTGGCCGCGGTCGAGGACCGCGTGGAGGCGGAACTGGCGCTGGCGCCGGCCGCCGAGCCGCTGATCGCCGAGCTGCGGGACCTGGTGGCGGCGCATCCGCTGCGGGAACGGCTGCACGGGCTGCTGATGCGTGCCCTGCACGGCGCCGGTCGCCGCGCCGAGGCGCTCGCCGTCTACGCCGACGCCCGCCGGGTGCTGGCCGAGGAGCTGGGCACCGACCCGTCGGCGGAGCTGGCCGCGCTGCACACGGCGCTGCTGCGCGACGACGCCGCGCCGCCCGCCCGGCTGCCGAGCCCGCTGACCAGCTTCGTCGGCCGGGACGGGGAACTGCGGCGCGTGGGTGAGCTGCTCGGCGCGGCCCGGCTGGTCACCCTGCACGGGCCGGGCGGCGCCGGCAAGCTGGTGGGCTGGCAGTGGCGCGACGGCGTCGGCCGGGCACTGGCGGCGGTGGCGCTGATCCTGCTGCTGCGCGTCGCGCTGACCTGGGTGGGCATCCTGTTCGGGCTGCTCGTGCCGAACCCGGACACGGTCGCGGTGGTGGTGTTCCCGCTGGCGTTCCCGCTCACCGCGCTGTCGAACGTGTTCGTGGCGCCGGAGCTGATGCCGCACTGGCTGGGCGCGATCGCCGCCTGGAACCCGCTGTCGGCGACCGTCGCGGCGGCCCGGGACCTGTTCGGCAACCCGGGCCTGGGCGGGGACACATGGCCGGCCCGGCACGCGCTGGAACTGGCGATCGCCTGGCCGCTGGCGCTGATCGCGGTGGCCGCCCCGGCTGCGGTGCGCCGCTACCGGCGGCTGGGCCGCTGACACGGGGGACATCGGGGGGATGAAATCGGGGCGCGGCCGAAGCCGCGCCCCGATGCTCCCAGGCCCTTCCCGGCCGGTGGGGCGAAGACGATCGGCGCCGACCTTCGGACCGACCCGACGTGGACTGGCTGCCCCCGCCTGGCCGTTGTCTACTGGCCGTGCCTCTCACCCTGCCCGTACACCGGTAACCGCGGCCGGTTCGCGCCGCCCCGCCGACCCCCGCCCGCTGGACCTGGCCGCCGCAACCTTCCGGTCGCTCGGCCAGCGGACGAAGGGACGAAGCGAACAACAGCCGCTTCCCGTGGTAGGACTCAAAGACGGTACGGCGTAGACCCCCGCCGCTGTCAACCCACCCGGGCCTGTCGTGTGTTGCGACACGGCGTGTCGCGTCGGCGCGTCTCGATTCCCGAGCCCGGTTCAGGCGCCCAGGTGGTGCCGCAGCACCGCCGCCGCCGCACCCGGATGATCGTCGGCGAGCAGCCCCGCGGCGGCCAGCACGTAGTCCACGTCGACGACCGGCCGCGCCGCCCGCGGCAACGCCCACCCGCCGGCATGGTCGGTGAGCACCGCGTCGAGCACCGCCGCCGCGTCACCCGGATCGGCGTGCCGCAGCACCCCACCGGAGCCGACGAGCAGCTTCACCTCCCGCAGGTCCCGCCCGGCCCGCTCCCCCGTCGCCGCACCCCGCGCGTGCCGCCGCAACGCCACGGTCGCGGCCAGCGCGGCGATACGCCGGTCCACGGCCCGCTCGCCGTCACCGGCGGGCAGGAACCCCGGGTCGGCGGCCCGGACCGCCGCCGCTGCCGCCAGCTCCGCCTCGTCGGCCGGGTCGAGCAGCCGCTCCTCGACCGCCGCGCGCACCACACCCGGCGCGCTCCACCGCATGCCCAGGTCCCCCTCGACGGTGCGGGCCCGCCACAGCGTCCCGGCGACCTCCTGACTCGGGCCGCTGTCCCGCTCGTCGGGGGTGAGCACCGAGTACACGTCGGTGGTCGCCCCACCCACGTCCACCACCGCGAGGTCACCGCCGAGCGTGCCGGCGAGGACCTCCACGCCGGTGAGCACCGCGTCCGGGGTGGCGGCGCGGACCAGCCGCGCGAACCGCGTACCCCGGGACAGCTTCTTGCCGCCGATGACGTGCCGCAGGAACACCTCCCGGATCGCCGCCCGCGCCGACGCCGGCTCCAGCACCCCGATGCGCGGCAGCACGTTGCCCGCCGCCGTCACCGGCACCCCCGCGCCCGCCAGCAGCGCGCACAGCTCGTCCCGCACGTCGGCGTTGCCCGCCAGGACCACCGGCACCCGGAAACGGGCCCTCGCCAGCCGCGTCGCGTTGTGGGTGACCGTCTCGGCGTCCCCGCCGTCGGTGCCACCCACCAGCAGCACCACGTCCGGGCGGGCCGCCCGCAACGCCGCCACGTCCGCGCCCGACATCCGGCCCGCCGCCACGTGCACCACGTTCGCGCCCGCCGACAGACCGACCCGCCGGCCCGCCTGAGCGGTGACGAGGGGCTCGTAACCCACGACCGCGAGGCGCAGCCCACCCCCGGCCGACGAACACACGTACCAGGGCACCTCAGCGACCCCGGCCGACGCGGTGGCCGCGCCGACCGCGGCGTCCAGGCCGTGCAGCACATCGGTGCCCACAGTGGTGGGCGCCGACGCCGCCGCGACCAGCCGGCCGCCGTCGAGGTCCACCACCGCGGCCTTCGTGTACGTCGACCCGACGTCGGCGCAGACGACGACCGGCTCGCTCCTCGCGCTCACGCCGACGCTGGCACGACCACCGTGCCGGTCGCGGTGACCGCCACGATCGGCTCGTCGAGCACCTCGGCGGCCGACTCGCCCCTGTCCGGGCGGCCCCGGCACACCACAGTCGCGGCGAAGTCGATGGTGCGGCTGCGGGTGCCCACCCGGGTCACCGTCGCGGTCACCTCCAGCACGTCACCGGCCTTCATCGGCGCCCGGAACTGCACGTCGGCGTACGAGGCGAACAACCCCTCGTCACCGTCGGTGCGGATGCACACCTCGGTCGCCACGTCACCGAACAACCCCAGCGCGTACGCCCCGTCGACCAGGTTGCCCGCGTAGTGGGCGTGGGAGTACGGCACATACCGGCGGTGGACGACGGTAAGACCGACACGGGAATCGCTCATCAGGTGTTCGCCTTCCTGGAGGTGATCAGGGCATGCACGAGGTAACTGGCGACCTCACCCGGGGTGGTGCCACGGCCGAAGATCCGGTCCACGCCCAGCTCACCGGTCATCGTCTCGTCGAAGCGCGGCCCGCCGACGATCAGCAGCGGCCGGCGCCCGGCCGGCATCGCCTCCCGGAACGCCGCCGACATCTCCCGCGTGTTGTGCAGGTGCGCGTCGCGCTGCGTCACCACCTGCGACACCAGCACCGCGTCCGCCTTCTCCCGCCGGGCCGCCTCGACCAACTCCGGCACACTCACCTGCGCGCCGAGGTTCGTGACCTTCAGCTCCCGGTAGTACTCAAGGCCCTTCTCGCCGGCGATGCCCTTGACGTTGAGGATCGCGTCGATGCCCACGGTGTGCGCGTCGGTGCCGATGCAGGCGCCCACCACCGACAGCTTGCGGCGCAGCCGCCGCTTCACCACCGCGTTGACCTCCTTGGCCGACAGCAGCGGATAGTCACGCTCCACCACCTGCACCTTCGCCAGGTCCACCAGGTGGTTCACCCGCCCGTACACCACGAAGAACGTGAACCCGTCGCCGATCGGCTTGGCGTGCACCAGCATCGCCGGGTCCATGCCCATCTTGTTCGCGAGCTGCACCGCCGCGCCCTCGGCCCGCTTGTCGTGCGGCACCGGCAACGTGAACGACACCTGCACCATGCCGTCACCTGTGGTGTCCCCGTACGGCCGCACGACCGTCTTCTCGCTCATGCTGTGCTGGCCGGGCATGGCCTCGCGGCCCTCGCTTCGCTCGGTGCGCTCGCTCATGCCGGCTGCTCCAGGATCTCCGTGGCCGGGTTGTAGTAGTCCGCCTCGTGCCGCGCCACCCCGGAAAGGCCCTTGCCCCGGTCCGCCGGCCGCTTCATGATCCCGAACGTGCCCTCGGCGATCGCCGTCAGCAACGACTGGTCCCCGATGCGCTCCAGCAGGTCCACCGCCTCACCGAGCACCCGGTGCGCCCGCGCCTGGATGAACCCGCCCGGCGCCGGCACGAAGTCCTCGTGCAACCCGCCCGCCGCGCCCAGCACGTACCGCACGTTCTGCAGGGCGATGTCCCGGTCCGACAGCCACGGCGTCACCACCGCCTCGGTCATCATCCCCACCAGCAGGATCCCCTGCCCGGTCATCGTGCCCACCAGGTTGAAGAACCCGTCCAGCAGGTTGCCCCGGAACACGTCACCGGTCATGTGCTTCGTCGGCGGCATCCACTTCAACGGCGCGTCAGGGAACAACTCCCGCGCCAGCAACGCGTGCGCCAGCTCCAACCGGAACGACTCCGGCACATCCGGGTTGATCTCGAACGCGTGCCCCAGCCCCAGCTGCCAGTCCGCCAGCCCCGCCTCGTGCGCGAAGAACTCGTTCAGCAACTGCGACACCGTCACCGTGTGCGCCTCGTCCACCGCGTCCGCGGTGGTCAGGTAGTTGTCCTCACCGGTGTTGATGATGATCCCCGCCCGCGCGTGCACCTGCCGCGAGAACCGCTGGTCCACGAACGTGCGGATCGGGTTGATGTCGCGGAACAGGATCCCGTACATCGAGTCGTTGAGCATCATGTCCAGCCGCTCCAGGCCGGCCAGCGTCGCCATCTCCGGCATGCACAGACCCGACGCGTAGTTCGTCAACCGCACATACCGGCCCAGCTCCCGCGACGACTCGTCCAGCGCCGCCCGCATCAACCGGAAGTTCTCCTGCGTCGCGTACGTGCCGGCGAACCCCTCCCGGGTCGCCCCCTCCGGCACGTAGTCCAGCAGCGACTGCCCCGTCGACCGGATCACCGCGATCACGTCAGCGCCGGCCCGCGCCGCCGCCTGCGCCTGCGGAATGTCCTCGTAGATGTCACCCGTCGCCACGATCAGATAGATCCACGGCCGCCGCGCCGGATCACCGAACCGCTTCACCAGTCGGTCCCGCTCCGCCCGCCGCCTGTCGATGCCGCGGATCCCCGCCGCCACCGCCTTACGCGACGCCCGCCGGGCAGCCGTCGCCGCCTTCCCCGACGGCTGCGCGAACCGCACCGACCCGGCCGCCGCCTTCTGCGCCAGCAACGTCACATCGGCGATGCCCTCACGCGCCAGCGCGTCGAACACCGGCGCCGCCACCCCGTGCCCCAGGCCAACGTCCGCGACCACCGCGTCCACGAGCCGGTTCACCCACGGAATGCCGTCCGGGTCCGCGCCGGACACCCCGGCCAGCCGCAGCACCGCCCGCTCCACCGACACCGTGGTGTGGCTGCGCGCCAGATCCACCACCGGCTGCCCCGCGCGACGCGCCAACTCCCGCGCCCGCGCCACCAGCGCCGGATCCAGCCCAAGCTTCCCTGTCACGAAGACCCTTCCTGATAGATCACGTCACCGCGCAACACAGTGGCCCGGCACACCGGCAGCGGCGTCGGATCGTCCGCCCCCCGCAACTCCGGATCCTCCGCCAGCACCACCGGCAAACCCCGCTCCACGCCCGCCGGGGTGTCCCACACCGCGAACGTCGCCGGGGCCCCCAACGCCAGCACACCCTCGTTGTCCAGGTGCACCGCCCGCCACCCGCCGCGCGTGTGCGCCGCGAACGCCGCCCGCACACTCATCCGCTGCGCCGGATTGTGATGCGCCGCCGCCGCCCGCACCGACCCCCACGGATCAAGCGGCGTCACCGGCGAATCCGACCCGAACGCCAACGCCACCCCGACGCCGTGCATCGCACCCATCGGATTCGACTCCAACGACCGCGCCAACCCCAGCCGCGACTCGTACATCCGGCCCGCGCCGCCCCACAACCTGTCGAACGCCGGCTGCATCGACGCCACGATCCCGAACTCCACGAACCCGGCGATCAACGCCTTGCTCATGATCTCCGCGTGCTCCACCCGGTGCCGGGCCGCCCGCAGCCGGTCCACACCCAGCGACCGCGCCGCCAGACCGAACCCCTCCAGCACCGTCCCGATCGCCGCGTCCCCGATCGCGTGGAACCCGCCCTGCAACCCGTGCGCCGCGCAGTCCAGCAGATGATCACGGACCTGCTCCGCCGACACGTACCCGTGTCCGCACGCCCCCGCCTCACCGTCCAGGTACGCCGCCGACACGTGCGCCGTCCGCGACCCCAGCGCCCCGTCGGCGAACAGGTCACCACCCGCGCCCACCGCGCCCAGCTCCCGCGCCTTCGCCGCGCCCAGCAGCTCACCCCAGTACCCGTACACCTCCGGCACCCCGGCCCCCGAGATCGCCAGCAGCCCGGTGAAGTCCTCCTCGTCGGAGATGTCCGGCCCACCGCACTCGTGCACCGCCGCGATACCCAGCGACGCCGCGTGCGTCAACGCCCGCCGCTGCGCCGCCACCCGCTGCGCCCGCGTCACCGACCCGAACGCCGCCGCCCGCACCACGTGATGCGCGTCGCGCCGCAACCACCCCGACGCGTCGTACCCGGCCGCCGACACCACCTCCGGGCACGCCGCCAGCAACTCCGCCGACACCAACGCCGAATGGATCGACGCCTGCGACAGATACACCCGCCGCCCACCGGCCGCCCGACCCAGCGCCGCCGCACCCGGCAACACCGCATCCGCCCAGCCCGACTCGTCCCAGCCGTGCCCCAGCACCACCGTGTCACCCGGCAGCCCCGCCGCGAACGCCGACACCGCCTCCAGCAACTCACCAGCCGACCGCACCGCCGACAGATCCAGCCCCGACAACGCCAACCCGGTATCCGTCGCGTGCACGTGCGCGTCCACGAACGCCGGCGTCACCAGCGCACCACCCAGCTCCACCACCCGGTCCGCGCGCGGCGCCTCCGCGTCCGTACCCAACCAGGCGATCCGCCCGTCGCGCACCAGCAGCGCCGTCGCGCTCGGGTCGGCCGGACAGTGCAGCACTCCGCCGCGATACAGCGTCGAGGGGTTCGTCATGGTGTCAGTCTGCCGAAAGACGCGCCTCGAACAGGCCGCGCACCCCCGGCTCGGCCCGCAACAGATCCAGCGCCAGCGCCGCGTGCCCCGGCACGTACCCGTTGCCCACCAGCATCGTCACGTCCGCCGCCAGGCCCTCCGCGCCAAGCGCCGCCGCCGCGAAACTCGTCGCCATCGAGAAGAAGATCACCGTACCGCCGTCCGCCGTGGCCAGCACCGCGCCGTGCTCACACCCCGGCACGTCCACGCACACCACAGTCACGTCCGCCGGCACACCCAGCGCCGTCGTCACCGCCGTCGACAACCCCACCGGATCCCGCGCGTCAGCCAGCGCCACCGCGTCGGCCAGCCCGGCCGCCGCCAGCGCCTCCCGCTCCGCTTCCACCGGAACCACCCCGACGGTACGGGCGGCACCCGCCCGCCGCGCCGCCGCGAGCGACAACGACCCGCTCTTGCCGGCACCGCCGATGACCGCCACCGACACCGGACGCGGATCACCCTCACGCGAGCGCCGCGCCACCTGCTCGGCCACCACCCGCGCCGTCAACGCCGGCGCCCCGCACACGTCCAGCACCGCCAGGGACAACTCCGGGTGCAGGTCCGGCGGCAGCACCGCCGCGATCGACCGGGCGAACAGGATCGCGTACCCCTCGCACGGCACCTGCTCGCTGCGCCCGTCCCACCGGGCCAGCCCGTCGGTGATCGTCAGCGGCGTCAACGTCAGCGACACGAGCGTCGCCACCCGGTCACCCGGCTTCAGCCCCAGCGGCGAGCGGCGGCCCGCCTCCTCGACGGTGCCGATCAGCATGCCGCCGGAACCGGTCACCGGGTTCTGCATCTTCCCCCGGGTCGACACGATCTCCAGCACCTCGGCGCGGACCTTGTCCCCGTCGCCGCCGTGCTTCTCCGCCAGCTGCCGGAAACTCGCCGCGTCCAGGTTCAGCCGCTCGACCCGGATCCGCACCTCGTTCGCCGCGATCCGCGGGTCGGGGTCCAGCCGCCAGGCCGCCTGCGGGAGCACCCCCGCCGGTTCCACTACTCGGTGCAGACCCACCGGTGACGTCACGCCGACCCCCTATGTCCAGCCGCCCGAACCCCTGGTCAGGACTCGCGTCGCGGGAAAACTTCCGGCAGACTAATTTCTTCACCGCAGATTTTCCAGTAGCCTACGCATCCGTTGATCAACCCGCACGCTGACGAGGAGGGGCCGTGACCCAGACCCAACCGGTGGAGACCATCCCGACGCCCCGCCCCGCGCCGGTCGCCGTTCCGACCGCCGGCCAGCCCTACGAATACCGCCGCGCGCCCCTCGTCGAACCCGACTGGACCCGCTTCCCCGGCTGGCGCCACGTCACCCGCGACCAGTGGGAGAACGCCCAGTGGCAGCGGGTCAACTGCGTCAAGAACATCAAGCAGCTCCGCGCCGTCCTCGGCGACACCGTCGACGAGACGTTCTACGCCGACCTGGAGGCCGACCAGAAGGCGCTGGCGACCATGTCCATGCTGGTGCCGCCGCAGATGCTCAACACCATGGTGCCGTTTGAGCCGATGAGCACCGAGGCGCTGCTCGCCGACCCGATCCGCCGCTACATGATCCCGGTCGCCTCCGACCGGCGCACCGACTGGCCCTCGCACCCGTACGCCAGCCGCGACAGCCTCCACGAGCACGACATGTGGGTCGCCGAGGGGCTCACCCACCGCTACCCCACCAAGGTCCTCGCCGAGCTGCTCTCCACCTGCCCGCAGTACTGCGGCCACTGCACCCGCATGGACCTCGTCGGCAACTCCACCCCCGCCGTCGACAAGCTCAAGCTCACCCTGAAGCCCGTCGACCGCTACGACGCCCACATCACCTACCTCAAGGCCCACCCCGGCGTACGCGACGTGGTCGTCTCCGGCGGTGACGTCGCCAACGTGCCGTGGCGCAACCTCGAGTCGTACCTGATGCGCCTGCTGGAGATCGAGACGATCCGCGACATCCGGCTCGCCACCAAGGCGCTCATGGGCCTGCCCCAGCACTGGCTCCAGCCCGACGTGGTCGAGGGCCTCGAACGGGTCGCCCGCACCGCCGCCCGCCGTGGCGTCAACCTGGCCATCCACACGCACGTCAACCACGCCCAGTCGCTGACCCCGCTGGTCGCCAAGGCCGCACAGACCGCGCTCGACGTCGGCGTACGCGACGTGCGCAACCAGGGCGTGCTCATGCGCGGCGTCAACGCCACCAGCGCCGACCTGCTCGACCTCTGCTTCGCGCTTCAGGGCGAGGCGGGCATCCTGCCGTACTACTTCTACATGTGCGACATGATCCCCAACGCCGAGCACTGGCGCGTCCCGGTCTGGCACGCCCAGCAGCTCCAGCACGACATCATGGGCTACCTGCCCGGCTACGCCACCCCGCGGATCGTCTGTGACGTGCCGTTCGTCGGCAAGCGCTGGGTGCACATGCTCACCGACTACGACCGTGAGCGCGGCATCTCGTACTGGACGAAGAACTACCGCACCTCGATCGAGTCGGCCGACCTGGAGGCACTGAACAAGCGGTACGCCTACTACGACCCGATCGACACGCTGCCGGATGCCGGCCAGGCCTGGTGGCTCGCGCACCGCGACGACTGATCCCGGACACCCGACGGCGGGCCACCTCTGCGATGAGGTGGCCCGCCGTTCGCGTACTCACTTGGTGAAGGCGTCCTTGGCGTCGCGGCCGGCCTGCTTGGCGTGTTCCCCGGCCTGCCGGGCGCGCGCCGTGCTCTGCTCGGAGGCACCCTCGGCCCGCAACCGCTCGTTGTCGGTGACGTCGCCGATCCGCTCCTTGGCCATGCCGCTCATCTCCTGGGCCTTGTTCTTCGCCTTGTCGGTGAAGCTCATGTCGCCCTCCGATCGTCCGGCTGAGCCTTGCCCTTGTCGCGTCCCCGGTGCCGGTCGTCGCAAACGTTGTTGCCCGGCGCACATCGCGTAGGGCGTCCTAGGACAATAGGTTGAAGGTGGGCACCTACCGGCCCAGGTCACGCACCCGGTCCGTGACGGCGGTCAGGAACGCGGTGAGCGCCGGCGCCGGTGGCGTGTCCCGGGTGACAGCCACCAGGCGACGCCGGAGGTCGGTCTCGGCGATGCCACGGACCGCCAGCGCCGGGTCGTCCCCGGGCAGCGTCAGCGCCGGCATCAGGGCGACAGCGGCCCCGGCCCGGACCAGCTCCAGCTGCACGTCCGCATCGCTGGAACGGTGCCGCAGGTCCGGTTCGTAGCCACCGAGACGGCGGCACGTCCCGACCACCATGGCGTGGTGCCCGGTGCCCTCGGCGGAGGCGGTCCACACCTCGGACCGCAGGTCGGTGACCGCTACGTGTCCCCCGGGCCGGGCGAGACGATGAGCGGCGGGAAGCACGAGCCGCAAGGGCTCCTCGAGCAGGAGCGTGAAACGGAGCCCCGCCGGCCGAGGTCGGGGCTGGCTGTCGTACTCGTCGCCGATGACCAGGTCGACACTGCCCAGGCGCAGGCCCGGCAGGGACTGTTCGAGTTCCAGCTCGAAGATCTCCACCCGGACCCGCGGGTGCTCGGCTCCCATCCGGGCGACGGCCGGCACGAGCAGGCGGCGCGCCGCCGACTGCAGGCCGCCCGCCCGGACGGTTCCCCGGACGTCACCGTCGAGGGCGGCCAGGTCCGCCTCCGCCGCCTCCGCCGCCGACAGCAGCACCCGGGCGTGCCGGGCGAGCACGTGCCCGGCCTCGGTGAGCCGTACGCCGCGACCCGCCCGGCCCAGCAGCCGGACGCCCACCTCCTTCTCCAGCAGGGCAAGCTGCTGCGAGACAGTCGACGGGCTGTAGCCCAGAGCCGCGGCGACAGCGGCCATCGTGCCGCGTTCCTCGAACTCCCGCAGGAAGCGCAACCGCCGCAGGTCCAGCTCGATCATGCGGGAATCCTAATGATTAAGCTGCGGAATTCATCGCTGGACCTGGGCAGTCGGCTCCGGTGATCCTTGGCGCGTGGGTGCCGCACTGTGTCTCCTGTCCGCCGCCTGTTTCGGCGCGATGGCCGTCTTCGGCAAGCTCGCGTACGACGCCGGCGTCTCCCCCACCGCGCTGCTGCTGGTGCGCTTCGGCCTGGCCGCCGTACTGCTCGGACTCGTCCTGCTCGCGCGGCCCGGCCTGCGCCGCGTGACACCGGGGCCGGGCGACGCGGGCGGCGGGCGGCCGGCGACGAGGCGCGGCCGGATCGCGGCGGTCGCCCTCGGGCTGGGCGCGGTCGGATACGCCACGCAGGCGAGCCTGTACTTCGCCGCACTGGAACTGATGGACGCGTCCCTGCTGGCGCTGATCCTCTACACGTACCCGGTCCTTGTCACAGTGGCGGCGGTGCTGCTCGGCCGGGACCGGCTCAGCCCGAGACGTGGCGCGGCGCTGGTGGCCGCCTCGGGTGGGACGCTGCTGGTGCTGCTCGGCGCCGGTGGCGCGGGCTTCCATCCGCTCGGGGCGCTGCTGGCCTTCGCCGCCGCCGTCACCTACACGGTCTACATCCTGGTCTCCGACACCGTCGTACACCGGCTGGCACCCGTGGCGCTGTCGGCGCTGGTGATGACCGGCGCCGCCGGCACCCTCGGCGGTCGCGCCCTGCTCACCGGCGGCGTCGACCTCAGCTTCGGGTGGCGCGGATGGTTCTGGCTGGCCGCCATCGCCGTGGTCTCCACGGTCGTGGCGATGCTGGCCTTCTTCGCCGGCCTGAAGCGGACCGGTCCGTCGACCGCGGCCATCCTGTCCACCTTCGAACCGGTGGTCACCGCCGCACTGGCCACGCTCACCCTCGGCGAGGCCCTGACCCCCGCGCAGCTCGCCGGAGGCGCGCTGGTGCTGGCCTCCGCCGCGGTCCTGCAACTGCGCCCCGGCCGCGCGCCGGACCGGGAACAGGCGCCAGGCCGGCCGGAGCCGGCACGCGACACCGAGCCCGCGCCGGCGACCCGGTAGCGCCGCCTTCCCGGTAAACCTTCGGCGGGCCGGCTCCGCCCCGGCGTGGTTGACTGGGCCGGTGAACGAGATCCTGCTGATCCGGCACGGCGAGACCACCTGGAGCGCCGCCCACCAGCACACCTCGTACACCGATCTCGACCTGACCCCCGACGGCGAGCGGCAGGCGGCCGCGCTGGCCCCGTTGCTCGCCGGCCGGCGCTTCGCCCGGGTGCTGTCCAGCCCCCGGCGGCGCGCCACCCGCACCGCCGCCCTGGCCGGGCTCACCGTCGACGCGGTCGAACCCGACCTGGCCGAGTGGAACTACGGCGAGTACGAGGGCCGCACCACCGCGGACATCCAGCGGGAACGGCCGGGCTGGTCGATCTGGACCGACGGCGGCCCCGGCGGTGAGTCACCGCACCAGGTGGGCGACCGCCTGGACCGGGTCCTGGACCGGGCCGCAGCGCTGCTGGTGCAGGGCGACGTCGCAGTGGTCGGGCACGGACACAGCCTGCGGGTGCTCGGCGCGCGCTGGATCGGGCTGCCGCCCTCGGCCGGCGCGCTGCTGCGGCTGGACACCGCGACGCTCAGCGTGCTCGGACACGAGCACGGCCGGCGGGTGATCAGGCGGTGGAACCTGCCGGCTCCGACGCCGGCCGGGGACGCCCCCGACCGGACAGCTCGCCACTGATCTTCGGCGGCCGGTTCTCGTACGGCGTGGACAGCACCACCGTCGTGCGCGTGGTGACGTTCGCGGAGGTGCGGATCTCCTGCAGCACCCGTTCCAGGTCGGCCGGGCTGGCCACCCGCACCAGCAGGAGATAGAAGTCCTCCCCCGCCACCGAGTAGCACGAGTCGATCTCGGGCAGGTGCGCCAGCCGATCCGGCGCGTCGTCCGGCTGCGACGGGTCGAACGGCCGGATCGCCACGAACGCGGTAAGCGGCAGATCCAGCGCCTCGAACGACACCCGCGCGGCGTACCCCTTGATCACCCCGCGCTGCTCCAGCCGGCGGACCCGCTGGTGCACGGCCGACACCGACAGGCCCACCCGCTCGGCCAGGTCCGTGTACGACAGCCGACCGTCCCCGGTCAGCGCGGCGACGATGGCACGGTCGATCTCCTCCACGCGCTGCACCCTAGCCGGAAAAGCGCTCCCACGCCGCACCCGGCCCGCCGCGGTGACCCTCAGCGCGCCGTCCGGTCGCGCACCGCGTCCGCGGCGTAGTTCAGCACCTCCGCCATGTCCTCGTCGTCCGTGAACGGCAGGTCGGTGAGGATGTCGGTGACGGACATGCCCTCGGCCATCATGGCCAGCAGGGTGGCCACGGGGATGCGTGACTGCCGCACGCAGGGCGCACCCCCCATGACGTCGGGGTCCACGGTGATCCGGGGGAAGGTCACCGCGACAGGCTAGCCCCTCGCCAGCGCGCGGGAGATGACCAGCCGCTGGATCTGGTTGGTGCCCTCGACGATCTGCAGCACCTTGGCCTCGCGCATGTACCGCTCGACCGGGTGGTCGACGACGTACCCGGCGCCGCCGAGCACCTGCACCGCGTCGGTGGTCACCCGCATCGCCACGTCGGTGGCGAACAGCTTCGCCTTCGCCGCCTCGATCGAGTACGGGCGGCCCGCGTCGCGCAGCCGCGCGGCGGCGAGCGTGAGCGCCCGGGCCGCGGAGATCTGGGTGGCGGCGTCGGCCAGGTTGAACCCGAGCCCCTGGAAGTCGATGATCGGGCGGCCGAACTGACTGCGCTCCCGGGCGTACCCGACGGCGTAGTCCAGCGCGCCCTGGGCCAGGCCCACCGCGCACGCGGCGATGCCCAGGCGACCCGAGTCCAGCGCGGACATGGCGATGGTGAACCCGGCGCCCTCGCCGCCGATCAGCCGCTCCGCCGGCACCCGGGCGTCGTCGAAGGCGATCTGCGCGATCGGCGAGGCGTGCAGGCCCATGGTGCGCTCGGCGGCCTGCGGGTGGATGCCCGGGGTGGACCGGTCGGCCAGCAGGCAGGAGATGCCCTTCGGGCCGGGGCCGCCGGTGCGGCAGAAGATGTTGTAGAAGTCGGCGACCCGGGCGTGCGTGATCCACGCCTTGGTGCCGGTCACCACGTACCCGCCGCCGTCGCGTACCGCCCGCGTGGTCAGCGACGCGGCGTCCGAGCCACCCTGCGGCTCGGAGAGGCAGTACGCCCCGAGCAGCTCCCCACCGATCATGTCGGGCAGCAGTTTGCGCTGCTCGTCGGTGCCGAACTGGGCCAGCGGGTAGCAGGACAGCGTGTGCACGCTGACCGCCTCGGCCACGGCGAGCCACCGGCTGGCGAGGATCTCCAGCACCTGGAGGTACACCTCGTAGGGCTGGTCGGCGCCGCCGTGTTCCTCGGCGTACGGCAGGCCGAGCAGTCCGGCCCGGCCCAGGGTGCGCAGCACCTCCCGGGGGAACTCGCCGCGGGACTCGAACCCGGCGGCTGCCGGGGCCAGCTCGCGGTCGGCGAGTTCGGTGGCGAGGTCCAGCAGGTCGTGGGCCTCGCCGGTGGGCAGGATCCGGTCGACGTTCATAGCGCGGTGAGCTCCGTGGGGTGGGTGAGCCGGTGCGGCGTCCGGGGTACGGACACGTTCAGCTTAACGGTCGTTCGGGTAGGGCAGGGAGCACCTCCGCGCACACCCCGTGGTCGCCACTTGACCCGACCGTCAGAATGGTGCGTGCTCGGCCGTCATCGATCGGAGGGTGCCGATGGATTACGCCGCCGGTGTCGGAGACCGGACAGTCTACGTGAGACGGTCTCCCCTACTGCGATCATGGACGTCCATCGCCGCCGCCCGTCGCCGCGCCGTCGCGGCACCGCAGGTCGGCCCTGTTCCCCAGCCGCGTGACGAACCGGATGGCACATGACGCAGCTTCCGTCTCCCGGCGCCGATCCCCGGCACCGCATCGAGGAGGAGCTGGTCGAGCTGCTGTCCGGGATGCGCCTGCTCCAGGAGGCCGACAGCCGCCAGCAACTGGTCGTCCGGCTGCGCGAGCGGCTGTCCGACCAGGGCCTCGACGACTACCGCAACCCCCGCGCGCAGAGCGCGGAGATCGTCCGCGGCTGCCGGGGCGACCTGGGCGCCCTGGTCGACGTCGTCGCCCTCTTCGGGCCGGCCGCGGCCCAGCTCGGCCGGCTGCACCGGCTGCGCCACGAGATGGACGTGGTGGAGCTGCTGACCCCCGAGGACTGGACCAGGCTGCGCCCGGCGCTGTCCACGCACCGACCGGACTCGCTCGGCTGGCTCTACCAGCGGGCCACCGCCCACACGACCGCCACGCCCCCGTCGTGGTGCGTCAGCGCCTGGGACGTCTTCGTCTACCTGACCGGACAGAACGCGCCCGCACGCGGGCTGCCCCCGAACATGCTCTTCCTGGTCCTGCTGGAGCACGAGGTGGACACCGCCACGGCCCGCGCGATCCGCGACCGCAACCAGCGGCAGGCCAGCCTGCTGGGCCTGACCGGGGACCTGGACCTGCGGCGGGCGCGGGTCAACGCCGGCGACCAGACCCCCGAGCCGTACGTCTACCTGGTGATCCAGGTCGAGCCGGACCTCGCCCCCGGCAGCACCGTCTACACCGTCTCCCACTACCGGCAGTGGCAGGGCGCGCAGGGCTGGCACTCCCGCCGCCACGGCCAGCTCACCGACGTCGCGTACGCGGACCTGGAGGCGACTGTGGAGCGGATCGTCCACCAGATGGAGATCGAGTGGTCGGACCGGCGGGCCGACGTCGCCGTCGAGCTGGTCCTGCCGGTGGAGCTGCTCAACGAGGACGTCGCCTGGTGGCGTAAGGAGGCGGCCAGCGCCCACCTGGAGCAGAAGGTGCTGGCGATGGACTACCCGGTGGTCGTCCGCAGTCTCGACCGGCTGCGCCAGCCCGAATGGCACCGCGCGTGGCGACGCCGCTGGGAACACCTCCAGGCCGAGCCGGCGCACAGCCGCCTCTTCCGCAGCCGGCCCGACGGCACGGCGTACTTCACCCGGCTGGAGG
Source organism: Micromonospora sp. NPDC048887 (assembly GCF_040649715.1). Taxonomy (NCBI): domain Bacteria; kingdom Bacillati; phylum Actinomycetota; class Actinomycetes; order Micromonosporales; family Micromonosporaceae; genus Micromonospora; species Micromonospora sp. NPDC048887. Next base: position 139,554 of record NZ_JBEZGA010000009.1, read on the forward strand.
CCGAGCTGACCGCCGACCTGAGCTGGTCGACGCTGCTGCTCAGCTCCGCGCCGGCGACGCCGCCGGAGAACCGGTTCGGCTTCAAGGAAGTGATGACCGCCCTGCGGGCGGGCCTGCCGGTGATCGTCTGGCACCGCACCCGCCCGTCCGACACCGAGTTCTGGGAGGAGATCCGGGACATGACCGCCGACGGACGCATCGCGCGCCTCCCGGTGCACGCCCGGCGGGCGCGGCTGGACGCGCTCGCCCTGGAGCCGCACACCGACCGCCACAACGGCCGCCACCTGGTGGTGCTCTGGGACGACCCGGACCGCACCCCGGAGCTGAACCGGCCGGACGACCGGCTGGGGTGGCCGGCATGAGCGCGCCGGAGAGCGCCGGCTGGCGCGTCTACCGGGGCACCGGGGAACCGATCGACCCGGCCGATCGGGACCGGCGCTGGCCGGCGCCGCCACGCTGGCGTGCCTTCGACGGCGGGCCGGACGAGCCACCGGCGCCCGCCGAGGATCCGGACCGGGAGCGCCGGCTCGGCCCGGTCACGACCCGCCACCCGGACCCGCGCGAGGTGGACGTCGTCAACGCGGCGCTGCTGCTCCGCCGCCCGCTGCTGGTCACCGGCCGGGCCGGGTCCGGCCGGTCCAGCCTGGCCTACCGGATCGCCCGGGAGCTGGGCCTCGGCCGGGTGCTGCACTGGCCGGTCAGCACCCACGACACGGTCCGCGCCGGCCTCTGGCAGCACGACCCGCTCGGGCGGGTGCGCGCCGGGCAGAGCCCCGGCCGGTCCGTCGGGGAGGAACTCGGCGAGCATCTCAGTCTCGGGCCTCTGGGCACCGCGCTGCTGCCCTACCGCACCCCCCGGGTGCTGCTCATCGACGAGCTGGACCAGAGCGACATCGACCTGCCCCAGCAGTTGCGTACCGTGTTCGACGACGGCGGCTTCGCCATTCCCGAGCTGGTCCGGGCGGCGCCGCGCAGCCCCGAAGTGACGGTGCACACGGCCGACCCGGGCGGCCGGGCCACGGTGCGCGGCGGCCGGATCCGGTGCCACGAGTTCCCGCTCGTGGTGATGACCTGCACCGAGGACCGGGCGTTCCCGCCGGCGTTCCTGCGCCACTGCCTGCGGCTGCGGATGGCCGACCCGGACGAGGCGACCCTGCTGGGGATGGTGGAGGCCCACTTCGCCGAGCGTCCTGCGGCCGCCGCCGGGCTGGTGCGGGCGTTCCTGGAGCGGCAACGCGATCCGGACCCGCCGACGCTGGACCAGCTCCTCGACGCGGTGCAGCTCGCCACCGCCGACGGCGGCGAGGCCGACTGGGACCGTCTCGCCGAGGTGCTGTGGCGTGGCGGGCCGACGGCGGACCCGGAATGACGGTGCCGGCCCGGCTCGCCGTCGGCCCGGCCGGTGCCGGCACGACCTCCGGCGAGGAGAACCTCGCCGAGGTGCTGCGTCCCTTCCGGCGGCTGGTCTCGCCGCGGGAACTGATCGTGTACGACGAGGAGGCCACCGCCGCGCAGGCCGAGGCGGGCCTGGTCCGGCCCGTGCTACGGCGGGCCGCCCGGGCTCGCTGGGACGCGGTGCTCGTGGTGGACGACCACCCGTCGATGTCGGTCTGGTCGGCCCGGGTGCGGACCTTCGTCACGCTGCTGCGCCGGCACGTGGCCTTCCACGACGTACGCGTGTGCCGCCTCGATACCAGCGGAACCGGCCCCGAGGAGGTGATGCTGCGCCACGGTCGTCACGGCCCGGCCGTGCCCGCGGGGACGGGACTGCCTGCGGTACGGCGGCACCGGATCGTCCTGGTGCTCTCCGACGGGGCCGCCCCGGCCTGGCGCAGCGGCGCGGCGCTGCCGCACCTGCGCGCGTGGGCGCAACGCCACCCGGTGGCCGTCGTGCACCTGCTGCCGCAGCAGATGTGGCACCGGGGCGGCCTCGCCGCGCAGCGTCTGGGCCTGCGGGCGCCCCGGGCCGGGGTGCCGAACGCCCGCCTGTGGTGGCGGCAGCCGGACCCGCTGCGGGCGCTGCCCGACCTGGGCCGCCGGGCGGACCCCGACGCCATCCCGGTGCCCGTGGTGGAGCTGCGGACCCGCTGGCTGGCCGCCTGGGTGGACCTGATCGCGGGCCGTCATCCGCGCTGGGTCGACCTGCCCGCCGTGCTGGCGTACGCCCGGGCGCCGCAACCGCCGCAACCGCCGCGACGGCGGGCGCCGCAGCGGTGGGATCCGGCGGCGGCGCTACGCGAGTTCGTCTCCTGGGCCTCACCGACGGCGCTGCGGCTGGCCACCGGCCTGGCCGCGGCGCCGCTGGAGCCGGCGGTGATCGCGGTGGTCCGCGACGAGGTGGTGCCGGAGGCCGGCGACGTGCACCTCGCCGAGGTGTTCACCGGGCCGCTGGTCGAGCCGCGGCCGGGGCGGGCGGGCGTCGACTTCCGCCCCGGCGTCCGGGAGGAGCTGCTGGCGATCGGCCGCCGGGCCGACACGGTACGGGTCTGGCGGACGGTCGCGGCCCGGCTCGGCCCGGAGCGGCCGGAGCTGGCGGCGTGGGGCCGCGTGCTGTCCGACCCGGACGGCACGCCGCTGGACCCGGCCGGTTCCGTCGCCCGGATCGAGACGGCGGTGCTGCGCGCGCTGTCCGGGCGCTACCTGCGGCGGGCCCGGCGGCTGCGCGAGGCGATCGAGCCGGACACGCCGGGCGAACGCGACGTCCGCGACACTCCCGCATCGCGGGGCACGAATGTCATCATGGCGGTAGGCGAAGATGCCGACGTCCCCCGTAGCGTCCCCGCTGAAGGAGCCGGTTTGTCGTCGACCCCAGTGGACGCCACCACCCCCAGCCGGACCCCCGCCGTCTGGGGCAACGTCCCGCCCCGCAACCCGAACTTCACCGGCCGCGCCGACCTGCTCGCCCTGCTGCACCGCCAGATTCAGGGCGGCACCACGGCGGTGCTGCCGCACGCGCTGCACGGCATGGGCGGGGTGGGCAAGTCGCATCTCGCCGTCGAGTACGTCTACCAGCATCAGGGCGAGTACGACCTGATCTGGTGGATCCCCGCCGAGCGCGCCACCCAGATCGGCGCCTCGCTGGTCGAGCTGGCCCACCGAATGAACCTGACCGCCGGGCCGGACGTGGGCAGCGCCCGCCTCGCGGTGCAGGAGGCGCTGCGGCTCGGGCGGCCCTACCCGCGCTGGCTGCTGATCTTCGACAACGCGGAGAGCCCCGAGGTGCTCCTGCCGTACCTGCCCATCGGCGGTTCCGGCAGCATCATGATCACCTCGCGCAACCCGCAGTGGGCCTCCATGGCGCGCACGCTCGAGGTGAACGTCTTCAGCCGTACCGAGAGCGTCGAGCTGCTCCGCCGGCGCGGCCCGGAACTCACCGACGAGGAGGCCGACCGGCTCGCCGAGGCGCTCGGCGACCTGCCACTGGCTTTGGAGCAGGCCGCCGCCTGGCGGGCCGAGACCGGCATGCCGGCCGAGGAGTATCTGCGGCTGTTCGAGGAGAAGCGGGTCGAGCTGCTCGAACAGGCGCCCCCGATGGACTACCAGCTGCCGGTGGCGGCCGCGTGGAACGTCTCGCTGGACCGCCTGGTGGTCGCCAACCCGGCCGCGTTCCGGCTGTTGCAGGTGTGTTCCTTCCTCGCCCCGGAGCCCATCCCCCGCACGCTGTTCAGCGGCGCGCAGAACGCCGACATCCACCCCGACCTCAACGGCGCGCTGCGCGACCCGATGCGGCTCGGCCGGGCGATCCGCGACATCAACAGGTACGCGCTGGCCCGGGTCATCCACCGCACCAACTCGATCCAGATGCACCGGCTGATCCAGGCGGTGCTCCTGGACCGGATGAACGACGGCGAACGCGACGCCATGCGCGCCAGCGCCCACCGGCTGCTCGCCACCGGCGACCGCAACGACCCGGACACGCCCGGCAACTGGCCGAGCTACGCCGACCTGTACCCGCACGTGCTGGTCTCCGGCGCGGTCGAGTCCGCCCAGGGCTGGGTGCATCAACTCGTCTACAACGAGGCCCGCTACCTCTACTGGTGGGGCGACATGGAGGCGTCGCTGGAGCTGTCCCGGCACGCCTACCAGACCTGGCGGGAGCGGCTCGGCGAGACCGACCCGATGACGCTCCAGGTCGGCCAGTGGCTCGGTTTCATGCTCTACCGGCTCGGCCGGCACTCCGAGGCCGCCGACCTGAACACCCGGATCCTGCGGGCCCACGAGAGCGCCACCGCCGAGGACACCGAGGAGCTGTTGAGCGCCCTCGGCGCGGTCGCCGCCGACCTGCGGGTCGCCGGCGACTTCACCCAGGCCCTCCGGATCGACGAGGACGTCTACCGGCGGCACGTGGCCCTGCTCGGCGAGGACGACCCGAGCACGCTCAACGCCGCCCACAACCTCGCCGTCAGCCTGCGCCTCACCGGCGACATGCGGCGGGCCTTCGCCGTCGACCAGGCCACCTACGCGCACCGGGTGCTGCTGTTCGGCGAGGACCACGCACAGACGCTGGAGTCCCTGCTGAACCTCATCATCGACCGGCGGGAACTGGGCGAGTACCTGCCCGCCCGGGCCGAGATGCAGAATGTGGTGGACCGGCTGCCGCTGGTCTGGGGCAGCGCCCAGACGCAGACGCTGCTGGCCCGCCGCCGGCTGGCCTCCGCGGTGCGCAAGGCCGGTGACCACGTCGCCGCCCGCGCCCTCTCCCAGGAGGTACGCGACGGCTTCGCCGCCCGGTACGGCGAGGCCCACCCGGACACGCTGCTCGCCGCGTTCGGTCTCGCCGTCGACCTGCGCGCCACCGGCGAACTGGACGCCGCGGCGCAGCTCAGCGAGGAGATCGGCGAGCACTACCGGCAACTGTTCGGCGACGAGCACCCGTACACGGTGGCGGCCCGGGCGAACGCGGCGATCGTGCACCGGCTGCGCGGCGACGCGGCGCGGGCGCGGTCGATGAACGAGGCGGGCCTGGCGGTGCTGACCCGCCGCCTGGGCGGGGACCATCCGCTGGCCCTCGCCGCGTCCATCAACCTCGGCAACGACCTCTACGTGCTCGGCGAGCACCGGGCCGCGTACGAGCTTGACCAGGCGACGGTGGAGCGGGCGCGGGAGGTGTTCGGGCCGGAGCACCCGACCACGCTGATCGCGCTGGGCAACCTCGCGATGGATCTGATCGCGCTGGGCCGGGACACGGAAGGCCGGGCGCTGCTCGACGAGATCGGCCCGACGTTCCGCCGGACCCTCGGCGACACACACCCGGCGACCCGCGCCGGTCTGGACCCGACGGTCCGCGGCGACTGCGACCTGGATCCGATGCCGCTGTAGCCCGGGGGTCCACGGTGGCGGTGACCGCCCGCCACCGTGGACAGTGGCGTCAACCCGCGGAGGGTCCCACCCAGGCCGCCAGGTCCACCGGGTCGACGGGCGATCCGGCGCGGAGCAGACGGTGCACGGCCCGGACCAGCTCGGGCCGGCTTCGCAGCGCCTCGGCCGCCGGGGCGAAGCCCAGCGCGGCTGTGGTAAGCCCCAGCCCGGCCCACGCCGACGGGCTGGCCGAGCCGGTCGACAGCTCCGCCAGATAGAGCTCGTGTGCCTGTCCGACCTCACCGGCGGCGTAGGCGAGGTCGGCCGCGGACGCGCCGCTGACCTGCTCGCCGACGCTCGACGGGTCCTTGCGCAACCGCGCGAAGCCCTCCGGGTCGGTGAGCCGCCACAGCAGCAGCACCGCGCGGGTGTCGAGCCGACGCGCGCCGGCGTCCGCCTCGACCGGCGGCTCCGGGTAGTCGCCGTCCGGGCGGGCGTCACCGGCCTCCCGGGCCGCCGCGAACGCCTGCGCCACCGCCGGGTCGGGACGCCGGTGGTGCAGCCGCCACTGGGCCCGGTGATCGTCCACAGCGGCGTCGGCCGCGGCGAGCACCTCCGCCGGCACCGGCTCGGACCACCAGGTCGCGGCGGTGTCGGCGAGGCCGGCCAGCAGGCGCCGGCCGACGTCGGTCAGCTCGGGCCGGGTCCGCAGCTCCGCCAGGGTCGCGGTGACCTGCCGCCGCCACCTGGCGAACTCGAAGTGCGCCACGGTCCGTGCCGCGCCGCCGGCCACCGGACGGTACGCCCGCCAGAACTCGGTGATTCCCACGAAGGCGTACACGCCCTGGAGGAGACCGCCCAGTGGGCGCGGGTCGTCCCGCCACGGCGCGTACAGCCTGTGCCGCGGCTCGGCGACCAGCAGCGGGGTCAGGTGCAGCAGGCCGCCGAGCTTGATGTGCTGGAACTCGTGGACCAGTGTGACAGCGAGTTCCGGCGCGTCCTCCGGCTCGGAGATGAGCATGCTGCCGAACGCGTCCCCGGCCGACGCGCTCATGGTGCGGAACCGCTCCGCGGGGCGTTGCGGCACCACCGAGAACAGGCCACGGGCGATGGGCGCCGCACGTTCCGGGCACACCCGGACGAGCAGTTCCCACGCCTGGGTGAGCAGTGTCCGCCAGCGGTCGATCGCCGCGACCGTGTCCAGGTCCGGCGGGGTCGGGCTGCGCAGATTCCGGTACGGGTCGAGGAAGTCCAGCCCGACCGTCAGCTCCTGCCCTCCGGCCTCGGCCCGGACGGTGGGCAGCGCGAACCAGCCGTCCGTGCCGCCGCCCGCGCTGTCGAACTCGACCCGGTGGCCGTCCAGCGCGACCGTCGCCTCGCCGTCGGCGGCGGCGACCTCGGCCACCGCCCACCGCTGCCCGGCCGGCAGCACGGCGCCACCGAGCGTCGGCAGCGCGGCGAACCCGTCGCGCACCGGCACCCGTAGCGTGAACGACGGCAGGCCCGCGCGTACGCCGGCCGCGGCCGCGAGCGCGTGCAGGTACCCGAGGTCCACCCAGAGTGGACCCTCGGCGGTGACTGTGGAGCCGCGCAGCCGCCGCAGGACGTAACCGGCCCAGGTGCCGACGTGCGGATGCGCGAGCAGCCGGTCGACGACGGCCGGGGCGTGGCGTTGCGCGGCGACCAGCAGCGCCCAGGCGTCGGCCACCGGCGGCAGCGGACCCGCCGCCTCCGGTGTCTCGGCCACCGCGTCCAGCACGGCGCGCAGTTGCAGGAGCCGCCAGCTGTGCTCGGCGGTCAGGAGCTCATCGACGGTGCCGGCGTCGCCGCCGCCCGCCGCCAGGGCCCCGAAGTGGTGGCGGCCGAGCCGGTGCCGCACCGGCTCGTCCAGCGGCAGCGTGACGGTCATGCGTCCTCCACCCGGACGGCCGAAATCAGTCGAGTCGTTGCGGATTGTAACCACTGGTGATGCTCTCGGGATCGTCGACACGGCGCAGCAGCCGGCCCATGACCGGACCGAGAATCTCCTGGTCAAGCTCAGGAAGGCGGTCCAATGAGACCGCTCCAAGATCGACTAACTCCGAGTCGACGTCGATTGCGTACGGTTGATTCACGGGGAGTCATTATCCATATTGGCGGCCCTCGACAGCGCCCGGCTTGCCGAATCGCCACAACGTGGCGCGACGGCTTTCGGACGGTCCTCGGCGGGCGGCACGGTGCTAGCGTGAGGCCGTGGCCACAACCACTGTGGTGTTCGTCCACGGCTTCCTCTCCTCGGACGAGGTGTGGTCGGCCTGGCGCGATCTGATCCGCCGCGATCCCGCGCTCGCCGACGTGGAGACACACGCCTTCCGCTACGCCACGTCGTTGCTGTCCGTGCACCCGCTGCGGCAGGTGCCGACGTTCGACGAGGTGGCCGACGGGCTGCGCACGTTCCTGCGCCACGATCTCGCCGGTTGTCCCCGGCTGGCGTTGGTCACGCACAGCCAGGGCGGCCTGGTGGCGCAGCGGGCCCTGGCCCGGATGCTGACCGACGACGATCCCGACCTGGCCCGCATCCGCCTCCTGCTCATGTACGCCTGCCCGACGGCGGGTTCCGACCTCGGCCTGCCGGCCCGCCGGGTGCTGCTGCGCGCCAACCCGCAGGAGCGGGAACTACGGCCGCTCAACGCCGCGGTGCTCGACGCCCAACGCGCCGTGCTGCACCGGATCGTGCACGTGCCCGAACCGTCGATGCGGGTGCTGGCGTTCGCGGGCGAGAGCGACGCCGTCGTGTCACCGGCGTCCGCCCGCAGCGTCTTCCCGGACACCGGAGTGCTGCCCGGCGACCACTTCGGCATCGTCCGGCCCGACTCCCCGCGGCACCGGTCCTATGTCGTCCTCCGGCAGGCGCTGCTGCACCTGGCCGCCGAGCCGCCGCGGGCGACCGTCGTGCCCGCGCCCCGCACCGCCACCGGTTCGCCGTCGTCCCTGAACGACGGCGAACTGGTCGATCTGCTTCTCGAGGTGCCCGGGATGACCGACCCGGCGTTCCGCGCGCAGGCGTACGCGCGGTTGCCGCCGCGCGTACGCGAGCAGTTGTCCCGGCCCGGGCCGGTCCGGCTGGAACTGCTCGCGGCGCTCGACACGCTGCGCGACTACCGGCACCTGGCCGCCGGCCGGGCGTTCGCCGACGCCCTGGCGGCCCTGGTGCCGGAGCATCCCGTCGTGGCCGAGGTGCGGGAGCGGCTGGTGGCCCTCGACGCGGGGTGACCGGCGGTCACAGCGTGACGAGTTCCGTGGTGGTGGTGTTGAGCCGTCGTACGCCGTCGCCCGTGCAGACCACGATGTCCTCGATCCGGGCGCCGTGCCGCCCGGCCAGATAGATCCCGGGCTCGATCGAGAAGGCCATGCCGGGCTCCATCGGCCGGGGGTTGCCCGTCACCACGTACGGCTCCTCGTGGCCGTCGAGGCCGATGCCGTGCCCGGTGCGGTGCAGGAAGGCGTCACCGAAACCGGCGGCGGCGATGACGTCCCGGGCGACCGCGTCGAGGGCCTCGGCTGTCACGCCCGGCGCGACAGCGGCCACCGCTGCGCGCTGCGCCTCCCACAGCACCGCGTAGTAGTCGGCGAACTCGGCCGGGGCGCTTCCACCGGCGACGTACGTGCGGGTGCAGTCGGAGCGGTAGCCCGACGGCATGGTGCCGCCGATGTCGACCACCACCGGCTCGCCGGCACCGATCGGGCGGTCCGAGGTGCCGTGGTGCGGGCTCGCGCCGTTCGGGCCGGCGGCCACGATGACGAAGTCGACAGCGGCGTGCCCGGCCGCCCGGATCGCCGCGGCGAGATCGGCGGCGACCTCCCGCTCGGTGCGACCGGGGCGCAGCCACTCCCCCATCCGCAGGTGCACCGCGTCGATCGCGGCGCCCGCCTCGGCCAGCGCGGCCATTTCGGCCGGCGACTTGCGGATCCGCATCTCCCGCAGCACGTCGGAGGCGAGCCGCTGGGCCGCGCCGGGCAGCGCGTCGCGCAGCGCGAGGACCTGCTGGGCCCACATCCGGTCGGCCAGGCCGACGGCACGGACCGGGCCGGGCAACGCCGCCCGCACCAGCGGCCACGGGTCGGTGCCGTCGGCGTGGTCGACGATCCGGAAACCGGTGCCGGGCGCGGCCTCGGCGTCGGGGCGTTCCAGCACCGGCACGATCAGCGTCGGTTCACCCTCGGCGGGCAGCACCAGGCAGGTCAGCCGCTCCCCCTCGCGGGCGTCGTAGCCGGTCAGGTAGCGCAGGTCGGAACCGGGGGTGAGCAGCAGCGCGTCCAGGCCCGCCGCGGCGGTCGCGCGTTGCGCCGCGGGCAGCCGCGCGGCGGGGTACAGATCATCGACTCCCACCTCCGCAGATTAACGGGCGTTCGGGTCCGGGCGGGATTCCGCTCGGTGTTCGCAGACGCCGGCCATCCGGTCCGCCTCGATCTTGGTCATGCCGGATGCCTGGAGCAGCTCGCCGACCACGATGAAGAGCTGCGAGGCCACGATCGTGCCGGAGAAGCCGAGGCCGGCCGCCCGCGCCCGGGAACGGGCGATGTCCGACAGCCGCTCCAGCGCCGCCCCGGCCGCCCGCGCGTCACCCGCGGCGAGCGCGTTCGCCGTGGCGGTCAGCTCCTTGGCGAACAGGTCCAGGGTGGGCCCGGCGGCGCGGTGCACCACCCGGACCGGGTTCAGCGGCAACAGCAGCAGCGCCACCACCACCGCCACCCCGCCGCCCACCAGCGCGTTCGCCGTACGCGGCACGGCCAGGTCGGGTGCGTTGGGCTCCACGGTGCCGAGCAGCACAGCGGTGCTGCCGGCCTGCACCATCACGGCGCCACTGCCCCTGATCACCACCGCGAGCGAGATGGCGAGGGCGACCACCAGGCCGGTCTGCACCGGACCCGCACCGATCAGCTTGATGATCAGGTCGCCGACCAGCACACCGACGATCACCCCGCCGAGCAGCTCGGCGGTGCGGCGGATCCGGTTGCCGATCGCCGCGGCGATGGTGCCCACAGCTGCCGCCGGTGCGAACAGCGGCTGCGGGTTCTTCAGCAGCGTGCTTGCCACGTACCAGGCCAAGCCGGCGGCCAGGCCGGCCTGCAGCGCCACGATGAAGTACCGGCGCAGCCGCTCGTACGCCTCCCGGAACTCCCGGCGTGCCGCTGGAGCGACGGGGGTCACGGCACCGCCCGCCCGGGCGCCACGGGCACGCCGACTCGGGCTCGATCACGTCCTCCTCTACCCGGCGCTCGCGCCGGTATTCCCGGGCCCTTGCGGACGCGAGGGATCATGGAGTGGTGATCCGCTTTCTGCTGAACCTGCTGTGGCTCGTCTTCGGTGGCGGTTTCGTCCTGGCCCTGGGCTACGGCGTGGCCGCGCTGATCTGCTTCCTCCTGGTCGTCACCATCCCGTTCGGCGTCGCCTCGCTGCGGCTCGCCCTGTACTCGCTGTGGCCGTTCGGCCGCACGATCGTGCCCAAGCCCGGCGCCGGCCTCCCCTCCGGCCTGGCCAACGTGCTCTGGGTGGTGCTGGCCGGCTGGTGGCTGGCCCTGTCGCACATCCTCGCGGGCATCGCGCTCTGCGTGACGATCATCGGCATCCCGTTCGGGGTGGCGAACTTCAAGCTGGTTCCGGCGGCGCTGTGGCCGCTCGGCCAGGAGGTCGTCGAAACCCCGTAACGGCTTCCCGGCGCCAGCGAACGAGGGCGGCTCCTAATGGGCGGGATCCGCGTTCCGGTCACCGTGATTGCAGGAGATCTTGGTACGAGAGGGCCCCCATGCGGGCAGCCCCCATGCGGGCAGCCCCCATGCGGGCCGCTTCGTACCAAGATCTCCCAGGCGTTGTCATCGCGGGCTCGCATGACGCGCTCAGCGGGCGTGGCACGCCACAACTTCTACAGCATCCTAGGAGGATGTGGTGCTCGCCTCAAGGATACGAATGACGCTCGCGGGGCGGGCTCGCTGGCTAGCGTCGGAGGGGTGCGGGACGGGGTGGTCGAGGCGCTCAGGGCGGACCCGGCGATGGCCGGCCTGCGCCGGTCGCTTGACTTCTATCACGGGGATCCGGCGCGCGACTCCGCCCTGGACGCGTTCTACGCCCCGCTGGTCCGCGCCGGTGACCTGGTCTTCGACGTCGGCGCGCACGTGGGCGACCGGCTGGGCAGCTTCCGCCGCCTCGGCGCGACGGTGGTGGCGGTCGAGCCGCAGCCGCTGTGCGCCCGGGCGCTGCGCGAGATCTACGCGGGCGACGGTGCGGTGACAGTGGTGGAGGCGGCCTGCGGGCGTACCGCCGATCCGGTGCGGCTGCACGTGAACTCGGCAAACCCGACCGTCTCCACCGCCTCCCCCGGGTTCGTGCGTGCCGCCGTCGGGGCACCCGGCTGGGCGGACGAGACCTGGGACGCGCAGATCGAGGTGCCGGGGACCACGCTGGACACGCTCGTGGCCGCGTACGGCGTGCCGGCGTTCGTCAAGATCGACGTGGAGGGCTTCGAGGACGCCGTGCTGGCCGGACTGAGCCGGCCGGTCCCGGCGTTGTCGTTCGAGTTCACCACCATCGCCCGCGAGTTGGCCGCGCGCTGCCTGGACCGGCTCACCGCGCTCGGCTTCACCGGTTTCACAGTGGCGCTCGGGGACGAGATGCGGTTCGCGCTGCCGGGCTGGCGCCCCGCGGCCGAGGTGGCCGCGTACCTGCGCGCGCTGCCGGACGAGGCCAACTCCGGCGACGTGTACGCGCGCGCCTGAGCATCCATTTCGGACGACGGCGCGCCCGACGACGAGGCATCGACCCTGCTCATCACCGTGATCGGCAGACCCCCAGCCCGGGCGCTTTTTTCAAGGCTCGAACTTAGTAATACATCGTTATCCATCTGTGATTGACGTGACCGACGCCACTTGGGTTGACTGCCACGGAACCGCTTCCGCAACCGGTTCCGAAACACCCCGCACATCCCTGCGACCCAGGAGCGTCACGTGCCGATCACCATCGCCGACGTGGCCACCCGCGCCGGGGTGAGCAAGACGACGGTCTCCCGGGTCCTCAACGGCAAGGGTGAGGTCCACGTGCGCACCGCCGACCGGGTCCGCGCCGTGATCAGCGACCTCGGGTACGTGCCCAGCGCCCGCGCGGTCGGGCTGGCCCGGGGGCGTACCCGGGTGGTCGGCATGCTGGTGCCGGCGCTGACCTGGCCCTGGATGAGCGAGGTGCTCCAGGGCGCGGCCGACGTGGTCGAGGCGGCCGGCTACGGCATGCTGCTGTTCACCTGCACCCACGGCGACGAGTCGATGCGCCGGTTCGCCTCCCAGGTGTCGGCCAAGTCGTTCGACGGCCTGCTCGTGGTCGAGCCCGAGGGCACGCTGGACTACATCACCGGACTGCACCGCCGCGGCCTGCCGGTGATCCTCATCGACGACCGGGGCCACCAGCCGGGCTTCCCGTCGGTGCGGACCACGAACGAGGCAGGGGCGCGGGCCGCCGCGACGCACCTGTTGGCGCTCGGGCGACGACGGCCGCTCATCGTCACCGGCCTGCGCCGGTTCGGCTGCACCCGGGAGCGGCTCGCCGGGTTCGCCGGCGCGTACGCCGAAGCCGGCCTGAAGATCGAGCCGGAACGGGTGGTGGAGGGCGACTTCACCGTCGAGTGCGGGCGCGCGGCGGTGCGGCGGCTGCTCGCCGACGGCGTACCGTTCGACGCCGTCTTCGCCCACAACGACCTGTCGGCCGCCGGGGCGTTGCAGGCGCTGCGCGACGCCGGACGGCGCGTCCCGCAGGACGTGGCGGTGGTCGGCTTCGACGACCTCCCGCTGGCCGGGCACACCCACCCGCCGCTGAGCTCCGTGCGCCAACCCCTGCGGGAGATGGGTACGGCCGCCGCCCGGCTGCTCATCGGCCACCTCGCCGGCACCCCGCTACCTGACACCCCGACCGTCATCCCCACCGGCTTCACCGCCCGCGACTCCACCGGCGTGAGCGGGAACGCGAGCGACCCGACCACACAGGACCCGGCGGACACACGGGAGCCGACGGGCGCCCGCGTCACCTGACCCACCCCGCGTACCCGGCGACCGTGCCGGCGGGTCCGCCCGCCGGTGGCACCACCGCACACCCTCCATCCACCACATCCCGCCCGAGGAATGCGGGATTACCGAGGGAGACCTCCATGAGAAGACGGCAACTCCTCGCCCTCGCGCTGGCCGGCGCGATGGTCACCGGCGCCGCCGCCTGCGGCGACAGCCCGAACGCGAACAAGAAGAACGGCCAGGCCGCGACGGTGCTGAACGTCGGCATGCCCAACGGCCCGCAGGCGGAGAACAACAACCCGTTCCTCACCACCTCGGCCGCCGCGTCGCTGGGCTACCGGTGGCAGATCTACGAGCCGCTGATGATGTGGAACCCGGTCAAGCCGGCCGAGCCGTTCAAGCCGTGGCTGGCCACCAAGGCGGAGTGGTCGTCGGACTACAAGACGGTCAAGGTGACCATCCGGGAGAACGCCACCTGGTCGGACGGGCAGAAGGTCACCGCCGAGGACGTCGCGTTCACCTACAACCTGGTGAAGAAGTTCCCGGCCCTCAACGACCAGGGTGTGCCGTACACCGACGCCGTGGCCAGCGGCAACGAGGTCACCATCTCGATGTCCAGCCCGCAGTTCGTCAACCAGCAGAAGGTGCTGTGGCGGGTGCCGATCGTGCCCAAGCACCTGTGGGAGAAGATCGCCGACCCGGCCACCGACCCGGTGAAGCAGCCGGTCGGCAGCGGCCCGTACACGCTGAAGTCGTTCACCCCGGCGACCACGACGCTCTCCGTACGCGACAGCGGCTACTGGCAGGACCCGCCGAAGGTCAAGGAGCTGCGGTACACGTCCTACACGGACAACAGCGCGCAGACCACCGCGCTGGCGAACGGCGAGTCGGAGTGGAGCTTCGTCTTCATCCCGAACTACCAGACCGTGTTCGTGGCCAAGGACCAGAAGAACCACAAGATGTGGGCGCCGCCGGTGCTGGGCATCCACGGCCTCTACCTGAACACCACGAAGAAGCCGTTCGACGACCCGACGCTGCGCAAGGCGATGAACATGGTCGTCGACCGGGCGGACATCTTCACCACCGCCGAGGCCGGCTACTTCCACCCCGAGGTCAAGAGCGTGACCGGCCTGCCCAGCCCGGCCGGTGACTCGTTCATCGCACCGGAGTACAAGGGCCAGGAGCACAAGGTCGACGTCGAGGGCGCCAAGGCGCTGCTCACCGGCGCGGGCTACAAGCTCGACGGCAGCACGCTCAAGGACAAGAGCGGTAAGGCCGTCACGATCCGGCTGACCGACCCGGCCGGCTGGTCGGACTACCAGACCAGTCTGGAGATCGTGAAGGGCAACCTGGCGAAGATCGGCATCGCGGCGACCATCGACAAGGCCAACCAGGACGCCTGGTTCCGCAACGTCGAGCAGGGCAACTTCGAGGCCACGTTCCGGTGGACCGAGTCCGGCGCCACGCCGTACGACATCTACCGGACCATCATGGACGGCCGCGTGCTCAAGCCGGTCGGCACCGCCTCCCCGGCGGGCAACTTCGGCCGGTTCCAGAGCAAGGATGCCACCGACGCGCTGGTGTCGTACGCCAACGCCACCGACGACGCCACCCGTACCACCGCGCTGGCGACCCTGCAGAAGATCTTCGTCGAGCAGGTGCCGATGATCCCGGTCGGCGCGGACAACATCGGCGGCGCGTACAGCACGAAGAACTGGACCGGCTGGCCGGACGACTCGAACCCGTACGGCGCGCTCCAGCCCACCCAGCCCAACGCGGTCGACGTGGTGCTGCAC
Source organism: Micromonospora sp. NPDC048887 (assembly GCF_040649715.1). NCBI lineage: Bacteria > Bacillati > Actinomycetota > Actinomycetes > Micromonosporales > Micromonosporaceae > Micromonospora > Micromonospora sp. NPDC048887. The sequence continues at coordinate 154,676 of NZ_JBEZGA010000009.1, forward strand.
CTCAAGCCGGCCGCCGGCTGACCCGGTGCCGCCGGTCCGGCCACGATCGCGCGGCCGGGCCGGCGGCGCCCACCCCTCGCTACCGGCAACCCCAGACAGGAATGCGGCATGACGTTGACCGAAAGCGCACCGGCGCCGGCCGACGAGGTGGTGCTGGAGGCCGTCGGCCTGACCAAGCACTTCCCCGTCCGCCGGCGGCTGCGTGACCTCCTCTCCCGCACCCCGGCGGTGGTGCACGCCGTCGACGACGTATCGATCGCGTTGCGCCGGGGACGGGTGACAGCGCTGGTCGGCGAGTCCGGCTCCGGCAAGTCCACTGTCGCCCGGCTGCTGGCCCAGCTCTATCCGCGCACCGGCGGCTACATCCGGCTGCACGGCGAATCGACCCGGGTACGCGGCGGGCGACGGTTCCGGGCGTACGTACGCCGGGTGCAGCTGATCCTCCAGGACCCGTTCGCCTCGCTGAACCCGGTGCACACGGTCCGCTACCACCTGACCCGGTCGCTGCGCGTCCACGGCAACGCCGGTACCGGGCCGGACGGGCTGGAGAAGGCGCTGGCCGACCTGCTGACCCGGGTCGCGCTCACCCCGCCGGAGCGCTACCTCGACGCGTTCCCGCACGAGCTGTCCGGCGGGCAGCGCCAGCGCGTCGCGATCGCGCGGGCGCTCGGCGCCGACCCCGAGGTGCTGCTCGCCGACGAGCCGGTGTCCATGCTGGACGTGTCGATCCGCCTGGGCGTGCTCAACCTCCTCCAGGACCTCAAGGACCGGCTCGACCTGGCCATCCTCTACATCACCCACGACATCGCCTCGGCCCGCTACTTCGCCGACGAGACGATCGTCATGTACGCCGGGCGGATGGTCGAGGGCGGCGACAGCGAGACTGTCACCCAGCGGCCGGCCCACCCGTACACCCGGTTGCTCATCGAATCGGCGCCGGACCCGGAGCGGATCACCGGCGCGGGCGGCGACGACGCGGCGGCGGGCGAGCGGGGCCACGGCGAGCCGCCCAGCCTGATCCGCCCGCCAGCCGGCTGCCGGTTCCACCCGCGCTGCCCGGCGGCGATGCCGCGCTGCGCCACCGACCTGCCACAGCCGATCCCGGTCGACGACGCGCCCGGCCACTGGGCCGCCTGCTGGCTGTACGACGCGGACACGGTGGCGGCCGCGCGGGCCAACGGCGTGACGGCGGCGGGAACGGAGGCGGCCCGGTGAGGTTCCTGCTGCAACGGGTGGCCTTCTACCTGTTCACCGCCTGGGCGGCGATCACGCTCAACTTCTTCATCCCGCGGATGGTCCCGGGCGACCCGGTGCAGTCGCTGATCTCCCGCAACCAGGGCCGGATCAGCGCCGACGCGGTCGCGTCGCTGCGGGTGCTGTTCGGGCTGGACTCCGACAGTTCGCTGTGGGAGCAGTACGTCGCCTACTGGGGGCAGCTCCTGCGCGGCGACCTCGGGCTGTCGTTCACGTTCTTCCCCGCCCCGGTGTCGCAGGTGATCGGCGACAGCCTGCCGTGGACGGTCGGCCTGGTCGGCGTCACCACGATCGTCAGCTTCCTGCTCGGCACCGCGCTCGGCGTCGGCGCCGGCTGGCGGCGCGGCTCGTGGATCGACGGGCTGCTGCCGGCCACCACGTTCCTGTCCTCGATCCCGTACTTCTGGCTCGGCCTGGTCGCGATCGCCCTGTTCGCCGGGCCGGGCAGCTTCTTCCCCTCCTCGGGCGGCTACGAGCCGGGGCTGGTGCCCGCGTTCGACGCGTACTTCGTGCCGAGCGCGATCCAGCACAGCATCCTGCCGGCGGCGACCATCCTGGTGTCGTCGATGAGCGGCTGGATCCTCAGCATGCGCAACATGATGGTGACCGTCGCCAGCGAGGACTACATCACCGTGGCGCACGCCAAGGGGCTGTCCGAGCGCCGGGTGGCGCTCAGCTACGCCGCCCGCAACGCGCTGCTGCCGAACGTGTCCGGGTTCGCGCTGTCGCTCGGTTTCATCGTCGGCGGCACGCTGCTCGTGGAGATCGTCTTCTCGTACCCCGGCCTGGGGTTCCAGCTCTTCCAGGCCGTCGGCGCGAAGGACTACCCGCTCATGCAGGGCATCTTCCTGATCATCACGATCTCGGTGCTGGTGGCGAACCTGCTCGCCGACGTGGCGTACCTGCTCCTCGACCCACGGACCCGAAAGAGCTGAACGATGACACTCTCCCCGTCCAGCATCGAGCAGGTCATCCCCGGCCAGGGCGCGATGGCGCAGCCCGCGGCCCGGGCCCGCCGCCGCCGGTTCCGCTTCGTCGCCAACGGCAAGGCCGCGACCGGCCTCGCCGTCCTCGGGGTGTACGTGCTCCTGGCGGTGATCGGGCCGTGGATAGCGCCGTACGACCCGGACGCGCGCAGCGCCGACGTGCTCCAGGCGCCCTCGGCCCGGCACTGGTTCGGCACCACCCACCTCGGGCAGGACATCTTCAGTCAGATCCTGGTCGGCGCGCGCAGCGTGATGGTGGTGGGCCTGACCGCCGGCGTGCTCGCCACGATCCTGTCGATCCTGATCGGCGTGACCGCCGGCTACCTGGGCGGTGCTGCCGACGAGGGCCTGTCGGCGGTGTCGAACGTGTTCCTGGTGATCCCGGCGCTGCCGCTGATCATCATCGTCACGTCTCTCGTCGACCAGGCGAGCGACATGCTCGTGGCGCTCATCATCGGCCTCACGTCGTGGGCGTGGGGCGCCCGGGTGCTGCGCGCCCAGACGCTGTCGTTGCGCCGCCGTGACTACGTGGAGGCCGCGCGCGCCACCGGCGAACGGACCTGGCGGATCATCGGGTTCGAGATCCTGCCCAACCTGACCGCGATCATCGCCTCCGGCTTCGTCGGCACCGTCATCTTCGCGGTGATGTCGGAGATCACCCTGGCGTTCATCGGCGTCTCGTCGATGACGTCGTGGAACTGGGGCACGATCCTGTTCTGGGCCCAGGGACAGCAGGCCCTGGCGCAGGGCGCCTGGTGGTGGTTCGTGCCGGCCGGGCTGGCCATCGCGCTGCTCGGCACCGCGCTCGCGCTGATCAACTTCGGCATCGACGAGTTCGTCAGCCCGCGGCTGCGCACCGGCGGCCGCACCCGGATCCGTACCGCCGACGGTCGGGCCGTCCGCATGCGGGTCGGGTTCACCCCGGTGCTCGCGCCGGTCACCGCCACGGTGCCGATGCGGGCGCGGGGCACCGACGGGCCGCCCGCCGACGCCGACGAGAGAGGGACGCGCGCATGAGCGACCAGGTGCTGGAGATCCGCAGGCTGTGCGTCGACTACGGCGTCGGCGCGGAAGCGGTCCGCGCGGTCCGCGACGTCGACCTGACGCTGCACCGCGGCGAGGTGCTCGGCCTGGCCGGAGAGAGCGGCAGCGGCAAGTCCACGCTCGCCTACGGGCTGACCCGGCTGCTGCCCCCGCCCGGCGTGGTCAGCGGCGGTCAGGTGATCTACCACCCGGCGGACGGCCCGCCCGTCGACGTGCTCACGCTCAGCCCGGCGCAGCTGCGCGAGTTCCGCTGGGCGGAGGCGTCGATCGTGTTCCAGGGCGCGATGAACTCGCTGAACCCGGTGCACAAGGTCTCCACCCAGCTGCTCGACGTGATCCGGGCGCACGACCCCAAGAGCACGGCGACGGGCCGGCTCGCCCGGGCGAAGGAGCTGCTGCGCCTGGTCGGCATCTCCGCCGACCGGCTGGACAGCTACCCGCACCAGCTCTCCGGCGGCATGCGGCAACGCGTCATGATCGCGATGGCGCTGGCGCTGGAGCCGCAGGTGGTCATCATGGACGAGCCGACCACCGCGCTGGACGTGGTGATGCAGCGGCAGATCCTCGGCCAGCTCGCCGAGCTGCGCGACCGCCTCGGCTTCGCGGTGCTGTTCATCACCCACGACCTGTCGCTGCTGGTCGAGTTCTCCGACCGGATCGCGATCATGTACGGCGGCCGGATCGTCGAGGAGGCGCCCGCCGCACGGCTGTACCGGGAGCCGCTGCATCCGTACACCGAGGGGTTGCTGCACTCGTTCCCGGCGCTGCACGGGCCGCGCCGCGAGCTGACCGGCATCCCCGGCTCCCCGCCGGACCTGCGCGCCATGCCGTCCGGCTGCGCGTTCCACCCCCGCTGCCCGGAGGCGTTCGACGGGTGCGACGAGCAGGTGCCGGTGCTCGGCGCGCCGCGCGTCGACGACCCGGCGCGGGCCGTCGCGTGCCGGCTGCACCCGGCAGTCGCGCCCGTGTCCCGCTGACCCGCCCGACACCACCACCCGCTACCCGCGAGGAGAACCATGGACACCGACCTCACCCGCCCGTCGCCGGCCGCCGGTACGGACCCGATCGACACGCTGCCGCCGACCTTCCGGTGGGGGGTGGCGACGTCGTCGTACCAGATCGAGGGCGCGGTGGCCGAGGACGGCCGGACGCCGTCCATCTGGGACACCTTCTGCCGGGTGCCCGGCGCGGTGGCGAACGGCGACCACGGCGACGTGGCCTGCGACCACTACCACCGGATGCCGCAGGACGTCGCGCTCATCGCCGACCTGGGGCTGGACACGTACCGGTTCTCGGTGGCCTGGCCCCGGGTGCAGCCGGGCGGGCGCGGTCCGGCCAACGTGGCCGGGCTCGCCTTCTACGACCGGCTGGTGGACGAGCTGCTCGGCCGCGACGTCGAGCCGTGGGTGACGCTCTACCACTGGGACCTGCCGCAGGAGCTGGAGGACGCGGGCGGCTGGCCGAACCGGGACACCGCCCACCGGTTCGCCGACTACGCGGAGCTGGTCTTCGCCGCGCTCGGCGACCGGGTCCGCACCTGGACCACGCTGAACGAGCCGTGGTGCTCGGCCATGCTCGGGTACGCCTACGGCGACCACGCCCCGGGCCGGCGGAACCTGGGCGACGGTATCGCCGCGGCGCACCACCTGCTGCTCGGGCACGGGCTGGCGACGCGGCGGCTGCGCGAGGCGGCCCGGTCCCCGATCGAGCTGGGCCTGACGCTCAACCTGGCCACCGCCGACCCGGCCACCGACAGCGCCGCCGACCGGGACGCGGCGCGGGCCGCCGACGGGCTGGGCAACCGGCTCTACCTCGACCCGGTGCTGCGCGGGGCGTACCCGCAGGACGTGATCGCCGACCTGGCCGCCGAGGGGGTGGAGATTCCGGTCCAGGACGGCGACCTGGACGTCATCGCCACCCCGATCGACGTGCTGGGGGTCAACTACTACTTCGGGCAGCTGCACTCCGGCGTGGACGAGCGGGGCCGGGACCGCGACGACGACGGCAGGCCGGTACGCCGGGTGGTGCGCCGTGACCTGCCGCGTACCGCGATGGACTGGGAGATCGTGCCGGAGTCCTTCACCGACCTGCTGGTGCGGCTGCACCGCGACTACCCGGGCGTGCCCATGGTGATCACCGAGAACGGCGCCGCGTTCGACGACGAGCCGGACGCCGACGGGTTCGTCGCCGACGACGACCGGGTCGGCTACCTCACCGAGCACCTGCGGGCGGTGGCCCGGGCCCGGGCGGCCGGCGCCGACGTGCGCGGCTACTTCGCCTGGTCGCTGCTGGACAACTTCGAATGGGCGTACGGCTACGACAAGCGGTTCGGCATCGTCCGGGTCGACTACGACACCCAGCGCCGCACCCCCAAGCGCAGCGCGCTCTGGTACCGCGACACCGTCCGGCGGGTACGCGGGCAGCGCTGACGTCGTCCGGCGTGGGGGCAGGGCCGGTCAGGTCAGTGACGGCGGCCCGGCCCCCACGCCGGGCCCGGGCGGGCGGCCGGGTCGCGGGGCACGCCGCCGTCGCGCAGCAGCCGGGTCATCGGCAGGGTGGCCGCGCCCATCGCGACCGCGTCCGGGCCGAGCCGGCACAGCTCGATCGAGGTCTGCGCGTACGGCTGGCGCAGCGCGTGCCGCGCGGTGGCCTCGCGGATGGCGGGCAGGTGCCGCTCGCCCAGGGCCAGTCCGGCCCAGCCGCCGAGCACCACCCGCTCCGGGTTGAACAGGTTCACCAGGTTCGCCACCCCCGCGCCCAGGTAGCCGACCGTCTCGTCGATCACCGTCGCGGCGGTGCGGCCGGTGGAGCGCAGCAGCTCGCCGAAGGCGGTCTCCTCGTCCGCGCCCGGCGCCGGGCGGCCCCGGTTGGCCTGGCGGAACCGGTCCAGCACCGCCTCCGCCCCGACGTACGCCTCCAGGCAGCCGAGGTTGCCGCAGCGGCAGCGGCGGCCCCCGTACACGATGGTGGTGTGGCCCCACTCCCCGGCGCTGCTGTGCGCGCCGCGGTAGCCGACGCCGTCGGCGACCACGCTCGCGCCGACGCCGGAGCCGACCAGGGCGACCACCGCGTGCCGGACGCCGCGGCCTGCGCCGAACCACATCTCGGCCTGGCCGAGCGTCTTCGCGCCGTTGTCCACGTGCACCGGCACGTCGGTGCCGGCGCGCAGCATCGCGCCGAGCGGCACGCCGTCCCAGCCGAGCGTCTGGGCGTGCACCACGGCGTCGGCGGCGCGCTCGACGGTGCCGGCGACGGCGACGCCGAAGCCGAGCACCGCGGCCGGGTCGACGCCGGCCTGCTCGGTGACGGCCGCGAGGCCGTGCCGCAGGTGCCCGGCGACCCGCTCGGGGTCCGGGTCGGCGGCGTCGATCGGGTACTCGGCCTTGGCCAGCGCGGTCATGCTCAGGTCGAACAGCTCCACCTGGACGCGGGTCTCGCCGACGTCGGCGCCGACCAGGTAGCCGTAGCCGGGCGCGACGCGCAGCAGGACGCGGGGACGGCCGCCGTCGGACTCGACCGAGCCGGCCTCCTCGACCAGGCCCTCGTTGATCATCTCGCCGACCAGGTTGCTGACGCTGGCCAGGCTGAGCGCTGTGGACTGGCCCAGCTCGTGCCGGCTGAGCGGGCCGTCCAGCCAGATCCGGGTGAGCAGGACCGAGCGGTTGGCCCGGCGCATGTCGCGCACCGTGGTGCGTCTGGCGTCCACGTCCGCCGCCGTCCTTCCCGGCCGCCCGAGGGCGGCTTTCGTTCCTGCTTCACGCCCTGAGCGGGGTGGTGACAGGGTACGCCGCATTTACACTTAACAAAGTTAACTGATAACCTCCGGCGCATCGATGAGGAGGTATGTCATGCGACTTCGACGTGGGATGACCGCTCTGCTCGGTGGCGTCGCGCTGCTCGCCGCCACCGCCGCCGCCCTGCCCGCCACCGCCGCCACACCGACCGGCGCCGTGGGCGCGCTCGTCGCGTGTGACGCGCCGGTCTGGGCCGAGGGCGTCACCTGGACCGCCGGCAGCCGGGCCACCTATGCCGGCCGGCTCTACCAGGCGCTCGTCACGCACACCCCGCCGGCCGGCGCGGGCTGGACCCCGGCCGCCGTACCGGCGCTCTGGACCGACCTCGGCGCCTGCACCGGTGGCACGCCGTCGCCGAGCCCCACCACCCGGCCGCCATCGCCCACGCCCTCCGCCTCTCCGTCCGCCTCCCCCACCCGGCCGCCATCGCCCACGCCGACCGTGTCGTCCAGCCCGACCACGCCCGGCGGGGACACCTGTGCGTTGCGGTCCCGGCCGTCCGGGAAGGTGCTCCAGGGCTACTGGGAGAACTGGGACGGTGCCGCCAACGGCGTACACCCCGGGCTCGGGTGGATCCCGGTCACCGACTCCCGGATCACCGGGCACGGCTACAACGTGGTGACCGCCGCGTTCCCGGTCATCCGCGCCGACGGCACCGTGCTCTGGGAGGACGGCATGGACGCCGGCGTCAAGGTGCCCACCCCGGCGCAGGTGTGCCAGGCCAAGGCCGCCGGGCTCACCGTGCTGCTGTCCATCGGCGGCGCCACCGCCGGCATCGACCTCAGCTCCAGCGCTGTCGCCGACCGGTTCGTCGCCACAGTCGTGCCGATCCTCAAACGGCACAACTTCGACGGCATCGACATCGACATCGAGACCGGCCTGACCGGCAGCGGCAACATCAACCAGCTCTCCCCCTCGCAGGCCAACCTGATCCGGATCATCGACGGGGTGCTGGCCCAGATGCCGGCCGGCTTCGGGCTCACCATGGCGCCGGAGACCGCGTACGTCACCGGCGGCAGCGTCACCTACGGCTCGATCTGGGGCGCGTACCTGCCGATCGTCAAGAAGTACGCCGACAACGGGCGGCTGTGGTGGCTGAACATGCAGTACTACAACGGCTCGATGTACGGCTGCGCCGGTGACTCGTACCCGGCCGGCACGGTGGCCGGTTTCGTCGCGCAGACCAACTGCCTCGACGCCGGCCTGGTCATCCAGGGCACCACCGTCCGCGTCCCGCTGGACCGGCAGGTCCCCGGGCTGCCCGCGCAGGTCGGCGCCGGCGGCGGCTACATGAGCCCGGCGCTGGTGGCCCAGGCGTGGAACACCTACCAGGGGCGGCTGAAGGGCCTGATGACCTGGTCGGTCAACTGGGACGGGTCGAAGGGCTGGACGTTCGGCGACAACGTCCGCGCGTTGCAGGGCCGCTGAGACGCGGCGCGGGGCCCCGCCGGACGGGTGGGGCCCCGCGATGCGTCAGCCGATCTTCTTCGGGGTCATCTTCTTCGGGGTGGTCGGGGAGTCCAGCCAGGCGTTGATCAGCGCGGTGAAGTCCCGGCCGGTCTGCTTGTTGACGAAGGCGATGAACGAGGCCCGGTCCTGCGGCGTGTTGCGCTGCTCCTGGACCCAGGCGCGGGCCAGCGCGAAGAACGCCTTGTCGCCGAGCGTCCGGTGGATCTCGCGCAGCATCGCCGCCGGGCACAGGTAGACGTTCCCCTCGGCGAACCGCTTCGGGTCGGGCCGGCCGGGCGGGCCCAGCTTCTTGCGCAGGGCGGCGTCACCCTCGCGCAGGTACCGGTCCAGGCTGGCCTCGCTGAGCTTCATCCTCTCCTTGGTGTGCAGGTCCTGGATGTACGTCGCCCAGCCCTCGTTCAGCCACAGGTCCCGCCAGGTGGTGGGCGTGACCGAGTTGCCGAACCACTGGTGGGCGTACTCGTGCATCAGGTCGCTGCCCCAGCGGTCCCGGCGGGCCGCGGTGTTCTCGATCTTCCGGCCCATCGTGATCATCTGCTGGGTCTCCATGCCCGACGCCGAGTCCACCACCACGACGCCGCCGGAGGGGAACGGGTACGGGCCGAACTTCTTCTCCAGCCAGGTCAGGTACTGCGGGGACTTCTTCAGGTACGGCAGCAGCTTGTCGTCGGTGCCCTTGCGGTACCAGTAGGTCAGCGGCACTCCGCGCGGCCCCGCCACGGTCAGCTTCTGGTACCTCCCCACCGCGAGCGTGGTCAGGTAGGTCGCGACCGGGTCGGTGCTGCGGTAGCTGAACGTGGTGCCGGACTGACCGGCGGGCGTGCCGCCGGCGATCGCGGACCAGCCCGCCGGCACTGTCACCCGGATGTCGTAGAGGGCCTCGTCAGAGGGCTGGTCGTTCGCCGGGTACCAGGTGAACGCCCCGAACGGCTCCTGCATGGTCCAGAGGCCGCCCTCTTTGCTGACGGTGAGACCCAGGGCTTCGGTGTCCTTGCGGTGCGACGGCATCGGGGTCGTCTTCGGCCGGCCGTGGTAGGTGACCACCAGGGTCACCGGCTTGTCCGCCGCCACCGGGGCGGAGACGGTCAGCTTCTCCTTGGCCACCGCGCCGGGAACCGTCGCGCCGTCCAGCGTGACGCTGTCGAGCTGGTAGGGCATGAAGTCGAGGACCAGGTCCGGCGCGTCCTTCACCGGCCGGATCCGCAGCGTGGCGGTGCCGGTGAGGGTGGTGGTCGACGGCGCCCACTCCAGCGCGAGGTCGTAGTGCAGGACGTCCAGCGCGTCGGTGCCCCGGGCCGGATAGACCGGGTCGGCGACCGGCGTCGACCGCCCCGCCTGCCAGGCGGCGTAGTCGACGGCGGGCGCGGTCGGGCTCGGCGGGGTGGAGGCGGAGGGGGTCGCGGCCGGGGCGGCGGGAGCGGTGGTGCACCCGGCGACGAGCAGCGGTCCGAGGATCATGATCAGGGTTATGGGGCGGCGCACCAGCGCACCCTACGGCAGTAATCGATCTTCGTGGGGGCGTCCCGGCTGGCACAGGTTGCGAGACCCTGCGAGGCTGGCGCTCGTGTATGACTACGACCTGCTGGTGCTGGGCTCCGGACCGAGTGGACAGAAGGCGGCGATCGCCGCGGCGAAGCTGGGCCGCCGGGTGGCGATCGTGGACCGCCGCGACATGCTCGGCGGAGTGTGCATAAACACCGGCACCGTGCCCTCCAAGACGTTGCGTGAGGCGGTCCTCTACCTGACCGGGCTGAGCCAGCGCGACCTCTACGGCAGCAGCTACCGGGTCAAGGAGGAGATCACCGTCGCCGACCTGGCCGCCCGCACCCAGCACGTGATCACCCGGCAGACCGACGTCATCCGCAACCAGCTGGCCCGCAACAAGATCTCGCTGATCACCGGCACCGGCCGGTTCGCCGACGCCCACTCCGTCTGGGTGGACGCCGGCTCCGGCCGGGAGACCCGGGTCAGCTTCGACAAGGCCGTCATCGCCGCCGGCACCCGCCCGGCCCGCCCGGACAGCGTCGACTTCGACGACCGCACGATCGTCGACTCCGACGGCGTCATCAACCTTCAGGCCGTCCCGGGCAGCATGGTCGTGGTCGGGGCCGGGGTGATCGGCATGGAGTACGCGTCCCTGTTCGCCGCGCTCGGCACCAAGGTGACGGTGGTCGAGCGACGCCCCCGGATGCTCGACTTCTGCGACGAGGAGATCGTCGAGTCCCTGAAGTACCACCTGCGGGACCTGTCGGTGACCTTCCGCTTCGGTGAGGAGGTGGCCTCCGTGGAGAAGCACCGCAGCGCCGCGCTCTGCGTCCTGCGCAGCGGCAAGAAGATCGTCGCGGACACGGTGATGTACTCGGCCGGGCGGCAGGGGCAGACCGACGACCTCGCGCTGGAGGCGGCCGGGCTCACCGCCGACCACCGGGGCCGGATCACCGTGGACGCCGACTACCGCACCGCCGTCGACAACATCTACGCCGTCGGCGACGTGATCGGCTTCCCCGCGCTGGCGTCCACCTCGATGGAACAGGGCCGGCTGGCCGCCCAGCACGCCTGCGGCGAACCGGCGCGCGGCATGTCGGACCTGCAACCGATCGGCATCTACACGATTCCGGAGATCAGCTTCGTCGGGAAGACCGAGGAGGAACTGACCGAGGCGTCAGTACCGTTCGAGGTGGGCATCGCCCGCTACCGGGAACTGGCCCGGGGGCAGATCGTCGGCGACTCCTACGGGATGCTGAAGCTGCTCGTCTCACCCGAGGACGGGCGGCTGCTCGGGGTGCACGTCTTCGGCACCGGTGCCACCGAGATCGTCCACATCGGGCAGGCCGTGATGGGCTGCGGCGGCACCGTCGACTACCTGCTGGACGCCGTCTTCAACTACCCGACGCTGGCCGAGGCGTACAAGGTGGCCGCCCTGGACGCCGCCAACAAGATCCGCAACATCACCCGCATCGACACCTGACCGGGAGGGTCAGCGGCCTGCGGCGTAGCCCTGGGCGCCTCGGGGGTTCGCCGCGGCGGAGAGCACTCCGGTGCGCGGGTCGCGTGTCACGGCGCACATGCGGCCCAGGCTCCACGGGCCGGACAGGCGCACGGTGTGGCCCCTGGCGCGCAGGCCCGCCAGCACATCCGCGTCGATCCGGTCCTCCAGCACCAGCACGCCCGGCTCGACCTCGCGCGGATAGAACGACGCGGGCAGGCTCGTGGTGTGCCACATCGGGGCGTCGATCGCCTCCTGCAACTCCTGCCCGCCGGCCAGGTGCCGCAGCAGGAACAGCAGCTGCCACTGGTCCTGCTGGTCGCCACCGGGCGTCCCGCACGCCATCACCGGCTCGCCGTCGCGGAGCACGAGCGTCGGGCTGAGCGTGGTACGCGGACGCCGGCCCGGCCGCAGCGTCGAGGCGAGCCCCTCCTCCAGCCAGCACATCTGCAACCGGCTGCCGAGCGGGAACCCCAGCTCCGGGATGGCGGGTGAGCTCTGCAGCCAGCCGCCGCTGGGCGTCGCGGAGATGATGTTGCCCCACCGGTCCACCACGTCGACGTGGCAGGTGTCGCCGCGGGTCACGCCGTCCGCCCGTACCGTGGGTTCGCCGGTGCTCGGATCCCGCGGGACGGCCCCGCGACCCGCGTCGGCGCGCAGGTGGGACGGGAGCCGGGGCGGCTCACCCGCCGGGCTGCCGGGACGCAGCGTCGTGTCGGCACGCTCGCCGACCAGCGCGGCCCGCGAGCGGGCGTACCGCGCCGACAGCAGCGCTGGCCCCGGCACGCCGGTGTCGCCGTACCACGCCTCCCGGTCGGCGAACGCGAGCTTCAGCGCCTCGGCCTGCGCGTGGATGCCCTCCAGGCTCGACGGGTCGTGGACGGCCGGGTCGTCGAGCGCGTCCAGAATGGAGAGCGTCTGGAGCAGCACCGGACCCTGGCCCCAGAAGCCGGTCTTGGCGATCGTGTGCCCGTGCCAGTCCAGCGTGACCGGCGCCTCCCAGGTGGCCGACCATCCGGCCAGGTCGTCGCCGGTGACCAGCCCGGCGTGCGCGCGCCCGCTGGAGTCGCGAAACGGCAGCCGGCTGAACGCGTCGATCGCCTCGGCGACGAAACCCTCCCGCCAGGCGCGCCGGGCCGCCTCGATCTGCGCCTCCCGGTCCGCACCGGCGGCCCGTCCCGCGTCGACGAGGCGGCGCAGCGTGTCCGCGTACGCCGGGTTGGTGACCATCTCCCCCGGCGCGGGCGGGCGGCCGTCGCGGAGCCAGAGGCGCGCGGAGGTCGGCCAGTGGCCGGTGAACAGCGACCGGACCCGCGCGACGGTCTGCCCGGCCGCGCCGACGAGCGGGTGGCCGGCGGCGGCGTAGCCGATCGCCGGTTCCAGCACCTCGGCGAGCGTGCGGGTGCCGTGGTCACGCAGCAGCAACAGCCAGGCGTCGACGGCGCCCGGCACCACGGCGGCGAGCGGTCCGGCACCGGGGACGAGGTCCAGGCCGAGCGACCGGAAGTGCGCGCCGGTGGCGGCGGCCGGAGCCGGGCCCTGGCCGCACAGCACCCGCGGTGTGGGGTCGGTCGCGGTGGCGAGGATCGCCGGCACCTCACCGGCCGGGCCGTTGAGGTGCGGCTCCACGACGTGCAGCACGAAACCGGCGGCCACCGCGGCGTCGAAGGCGTTGCCGCCGCGTTCCAGCACACCCATCGCCGACTGGCTGGCCAGCCAGTGCGTGGAGGAGACCATGCCGAACGTGCCGCGCAGCGTCGGCCGGGTGGTGAACGCCATGGGCGCGAGCCTACGACGTGCCGGCGTCGGCGCGCGTCGTCGCGCCGTCCTCCCCCAGGCCGCCGTCGCGCTCGCCGTCGAGCGGGAACAGGCACGCCGCGTGGTGACCCGGGCCCACCTCGGCCGGCACCGGGTCGGTCTCGGCGCACGCGGGGCGGGCCTGCGGGCAGCGGGTACGGAAGCGGCAACCGCTGGGCGGGTCCACCGGGCTGGGGATGTCGCCGGTGAGCACGATGCGGCGGCGCTCCCGCTCGACGCGGGGGTCGGCCACCGGCACCGCCGACAGCAGCGCCGCCGTGTAGGGGTGCGCCGGGTGCTGGTAGATCCGCTCGGGCGGGCCGGTCTCGACGATGCGGCCCAGGTACATCACCGCGATCCGGTCGCTCATGTGCTCGACGGCGGCCAGGTCGTGCGCGATGAACAGGTAGGTCAGCCCGAGGTCGCGTTGCAGGTGCCGGAGCAGGTTCATGATCTGCGCCTGGACGCTCAGGTCCAGCGAGGCGATCGGCTCGTCCAGGACGATCAGGTCCGGTTCCCCGGCCAGCGCGCGGGCCACGCCGACCCGCTGGCGCTGGCCGCCGGACAGCTCGTGCGGGTACCGGCCGGCGGTGTCGGCGCGCAGGCCGACCAGGTCCAGCAGCTCCGCGACCCGGGCCTTGCGGGCGGCGGCGGACCTGGCGAGCCGGTGCACGAACAGCGGCTCGGCGATGCTGTCGCCGACCGTGCGGCGCGGGTCCAGCGACGCCTGCGGGTCCTGGAAGACCATCGCCACGTGGCGGCGCGTCGCGCGCAGGCGCCGGCGGGACCAGCGGGTCACGTCCTCGCCCGCCACCCGGACCCGGCCGGCGGTCGGGTCGACCAGCCGCAGCAGCGCCAGACCTGCAGTGGACTTGCCGCTTCCCGACTCGCCGACCAGCCCGAGCGTCTCCCCTCGGCGTACGGCGAGGCTGACGCCGTCCACCGCGCGGACCGTTCCCGCCGGGGTCGGGAAGTGCACCTTCAGGTCGTCCAGCTCGGCCACCACGTCCGGGGTGTCGGCGTTCATCCGGTCTCTCCACTGTAGAAGGTGCGGACCGTGTGCCCCTCGCCGACCGGGGTCAGCGGGGGAAGTTCGTGCTCGCAGCGGGGATCGGCACGGACCGGGCAGCGCGGCCAGAACGCGCAGCCGGGCGGCAGGTCCAGCGGGCTCGGCGGCGAACCGGGGATGGCGACCAGGTCCTCGCCGCGCCGCGACGGGTCCGGCCGGGCCGCCAGCAGCGCCCGGGTGTACGGGTGGGTGGGCGTGTCGAACACCGCGTCGACGGGGCCCTGCTCGACGATCCGTCCCCCGTACATGACCGCCACGGTGTCGGCGATGCCCGCCACCACGCCCAGGTCGTGGGTGACCCAGACGACCGCGGTGCCGAGCCGGGCCTGGAGGTCGGCGACCAGTTCGATGATCTGCGCCTGCGTGGTGACGTCCAGCGCCGTGGTCGGCTCGTCGGCGATCAGCAGATCCGGCTCGCAGGCCAGCGCCATGGCGATGGCGACGCGCTGGCGCATGCCGCCGGAGAACTGGTGCGGGTACGCGTCGACGCGCCGCGCCGCCGACGGGATGCCCACCAGCTCCAGCAACTCCACCGCCCGGTCGCGGGCGGCGCGGCGGGTCAGCCCGAGGTGCTCCTCGGCCGCCTCGGTGACCTGCCGGCCCACCGGCAGCACCGGGTTGAGCGAGGTCATCGGGTCCTGGAAGACGAACCCGACGTGCCGGCCGCGTACCTTGCGCCGACGCTCGTCGGGCAGCGCGGTCAGCTCGGTGTCGAGCAGCCGGACCCGGCCGGTGACGGTGGCGGCGCGCGGGGCGAGACCGGTGGCGGCGAGCAGGGTCATGCTCTTGCCGCTGCCCGACTCGCCGACCAGCGCGAACGTCTCCCCCTGCCGCACCTGCCAGGACACCCCGGCCACCGCACGGGCCGGGCCGCGGCGGGTGCCGATCGTCACGGTGAGGTCGTCCACTGACAGCACTGTCGAGTCGGTCATGCGCTCGTGGCTCTCGGTTCGCTCGGTGCGCTCGCTCATGGGGTGCTCCTGCGGGCCTCGCCGAGGGTGAGCTGGCGCGGGTCGAGCACGTCCCGCAGCGCGTCGCCGACCAGGTTGAACGCCAGCACGGTGAGGAAGATCGCCGCGCCCGGGAACACGCCCAGCCACCACGCGTCGGTGACGAAGCCACGCCCGTCGAACAGCATCCGGCCCCAGGCCGGTGCGGGCGGCTGGATGCCCAGGCCGAGGAAGGACAGCGCGGCCTCGGAGAGGATCGCGAACGCCAGCGACAGAGACGTCTGCACGATCAGCGGCGCGGCGATGTTCGGCAGCACGTGCCGGCGCATGATGCGCAGGTCGGACGCGCCGATGGAGACGGCGGCCCGGACGAACACCTGCTCGCGTACGGAGAGCACACCGGCGCGGGTGATCCGGGCGAAGATGGGCGTGTAGACCACGCCGATGGCGACCATGGCGGTGAGCAGGCCGGGGCCGAGCACCGCCACGATGGCCACCGCCAGCAGCAGCACCGGGAACGCGAACAGCACGTCCATACAGCGCATGAGCACGCTGTCCAGCCAGCCCCGGTAGTAGCCGGCGAACAGCCCGAGCGTCACGCCCGCGACCAGCGCGATGCCGACGCTGACGGCGCCGACCTGAAGCGACACCCGGGCGGCGACGAGCACCCGGCTGAGCACGTCGCGGCCCAGCTCGTCGGTGCCGAAGGGGTGCGCGCCGCTGGGCGGGCGCAGCATCTGGTCCACGTCGACGTCGTTGACGCCGGCCGGTGCCAGCCACGGGCCGGCGATCCCCACCACCACCAGCAGCACGAGCACGATCGTCCCGCCGACGGCGAGCGGGTCGCGCCGCAGCGCGTCCAGGACGCGGCGTCCGGTGCTCTCGGTCGTGGTGCTCACTTGACCGTGATCCTCGGGTCGAGGCGGGCGTAGAGGATGTCCACCAGGAGGTTCACCAGCAGGAACAGGGCCGCCACAAGGAGCACCGCGCCCTGCAGGACGGGGTAGTCGCGGGCCTGCACGGCGTCGAAGGTGAGCCGGCCGATGCCCGGCCAGGCGAACAGCACCTCGATCACGATGACGCCGCCGAGCAGGCTGGCGAGCTGCACCGCGACCACGGTGACCACCGGGATCAGCGCGTTGCGCAGCACGTGCCGCAGGATCACCACGCGGTTGCGCAGCCCTTTCGCCTCGGCGGTGCGCACGTAGTCGGCGGAGAGCACCTCCAGCACCGAGGAGCGGATGAACCGGGTGAGGATCGACGCGGTGACCAGGCCGACGGTGACCGCCGGCAGCGCCACGTGGGTGGCCCACCGGCCGGGGTCGTCGGTCAGCGCCACGTAGCCCGACGGGGGCAGCCAGCCGAGCACCCCGGCGAACAGCAGGATGCCCATGATGCCCATCCAGAAGTCCGGCACGGAGACGCCGAACTGGCTGAACACGCGGGCGGCGTGGTCGATCGCGGAGCCGCTGCGTACCGCCGCGACGATGCCCAGCGGGAACGCGACGAGCAACGCGAACACCACGGCGGTGACTGCCAGCGACAGCGTGGCGGGCAGCCGCTCCAGCACGATGTGGCTCACCGGCTGGCCGGTGCGGAAGCTGACCCCCAGGTCACCGGTGAGCGCGTGGCCGAGGTAGCTCACGTACTGCACCGGCAGCGGCTGGTCGAGCCCGGCGCGCTCCCGCAGCGCCTCGTAGGTCTGCGGGTCGAACCGGGTGCCGAGCGCCACCCGGACCGGGTCGCCCGGCACCAGTTGCAGCAGCAGGAACACCACAAGCGTGACGCCGACCAGCACGATCGCCGACTGGAGGACCCGCCGCAGGACGAAGCGGGCCATCACTTGGCCAGGGCGACCGACCGGAACCGGATCGCCCGATCGGTGCGCACGTCGTAGCCGGAGACCTTCTTCGACCAGCCCTGCACCACGTCCGGGTTGTAGAGGTAGAGGTAGCTGGCGTCGTCGACGATCTGCTTCGCCGCCTGCTCGTACGCCTGCTTGCGGGCGCCCTGGTCGGTCTGGGTACGGGCGTCGTCCAACAGCTTGTCCACCGCCGGGTTCTTGTACTTGTGGAAGTTGAACGTGCCGCCGCTGTGGTGCTGGGCGTAGTAGAACTCGTCCGGGTCGATGTTGCCGAGCCAGCCGAGCATGAACCCGTCGAAGTTGCCCTTCGCCTGCTCGTCGAGCCACTGGGCGAAGTCCAGCGTACGGATCTTGACGGTGATTCCGACGTCCTTGAGCTGCGCGGCGATGACCTGGGCGGCGGTGACCGTCTCCGGGTACTCGCTGGTGACCATCAGGTCCATGGTCAGGTTGCTCACGCCGGCCTGGCCGAGCATCTGCTTCGCCTTGGCCGGGTCGTGGTTGTAGGGCGCGTAGTCGAAGTAGAAACCGCTGGCCTTCGGGATAGCGGTCTGGTTGACGGTCGCCAGGCCGAACTTCGCGGCCTTGGTGATCGCCTCGCGGTCCAGCGCGTAGCCGATCGCGCGCCGCACCTCGGGGTTGTCGAACGGCTTGCGGGCCTCGTTGAGCGCCACGTACCAGTAGTCGGTGGAGGCCGCCGACTTCACCACCGGGTCGTCGCCGTCCTGCAACGACTTCACCTGCTGCGGCGGCAGGTTGTCGGTCCACTGCACCTGGCCGCTGCGCAGGTTCTGCAACGCCACCGTCGGGTCCTTGACGAAGGTGAACGTGACGCCGTCCAGCTTCGGCTTGTCCCCCCAGTAGGCGTCGTTGCGGACCAGCTTGACGCTGTCGCCGGAGGTGTAGCCGGCCACCTTGAACGGCCCGCTGCCCACCGGTGCGGTCTTCACCGCGCCCGACTCCACGTTGGCCTTCTGCACGATCGCCACACCCTTGAACCCGCCGAGGTTCGCCAGCAGGTTCGGTGTGGGCGCGGTCAGCGTCACCACCACTGTGGCCGGATCGGGGCCGGTGACCGACTTGACGGTGGCGAACTTGTACGCGTTGTTCAGCTTCTCCTTGATGATCCGCTCATAGGAGTAGACGACGTCGGCCGAGGTCAGCGGCGAGCCGTCGGAGAACTTCACGCCCTCGCGCAGCGTGAACGTCCAGGTGAGCTGGTCGGCGCTGGTGGTCCACTTCGTCGCCAGCGACGGCACCATCTTCAGGTCGGCGTCCGGCTCGACGAGCGTGTCGTAGACGTTCTCCAGCACCTGGAAGCTGTAGTACGCCGAGGTCTTGTGCGGGTCGAGCTGATCCGGCTCGCCGCCGATCGCGGCGTTGAGGACACCACCGGCGCCGCCGGCGTTCCCCCCGCCGCCGACGTCGACCGCCTCGCCGCCGGTGCATCCGGACAGGACGCCGACTGTCAGTGTGAGTGCGGCGCCGAGCACGCCGAGCTTCTTCCTGGACACAGGCCCCCCTAGCCACTTCCCGGACAAAAGAAAGTTTCGGCGAGTCTTATCTCCGAGCCGGATGATGTCAAACGAAACCAGTCAAATTGACAGGTCGGCGGGTGCTTGCCGGTGCGGACTGAACGATGGTTCAATCCGGGCCCCGACCTGATCCGCCACCGCGCTGGGAGTTGCCGCCGTGACCACACACGAGGTCGTCAACCAGGTCCCCCCGATGGTCGGCCACGACACCGCCGACGACCCGGCGCTGTGCGACGGCGTGACCCGGGAGGGCGCCGGCTGGGCGCTGCCCGGGCTGCGCGAGCTGGGCCGGCTCGCCGGTGGCGAGGAGGCCGCCGAACACGGGCGGCTCGCCAACGAGCACCCGCCGGTGCTGCGCACCCACGACCGGTACGGCCACCGGATCGACGAGGTGGAGTTCCACCCGTCCTGGCACGAGCTGATGCGTACCGCGGTCGGCCACGGCCTGCACGCCGCGCCGTGGGCCGACGACCGGCCGGGCGCGCACGTGGCCCGCGCGGCCGGCTTCTACCTGTGGCGGCCCGACGCCGGGCACGGCTGCCCGATCTCGATGACCTACGCGGCGGTGCCCGCGCTGCGGCACAGCCCGGACCTGGCGGCACGCTACGAGCCGCTGCTCACCACCCGCGAGTACGACTTCGGGCTGCGCCCGCCGCAGACCAAGCGCGGCCTGCTCGCCGGCATGTCGATGACGGAGAAGCAGGGCGGCTCGGACGTCCGCGCCAACACCACGACGGCCCGGCCGGAGCCGGACGGCGGCTACCGGCTGGTCGGGCACAAGTGGTTCACCTCGGCGCCGATGTGCGACCTGTTCCTCACCCTCGCCCAGGCGCCCGGTGGCCTCACCTGTTTCCTGGTCCCCCGGGTGCTGCCCGACGGCACCCGTAACCCGATGCGGCTGATGCGGCTCAAGGACAAGCTCGGCAACCGCTCCAACGCCTCCGCCGAGGTCGAGTACGAGCACGCGGTGGCGTGGCGCGTCGGCGACGAGGGCCGGGGCGTGCGCACCATCATCGACATGGTCAACCTGACCCGCCTCGACTGCGTGATCGGCGCGGCGGCCGGGATGCGCCACGGCGTCACCACCGCCGTGCACCACGCCACCCACCGGCGGGCGTTCGGCGGCTACCTGGCCGACCAGCCGCTGATGCGCAACGTGCTCGCCGACCTGGCGGTGGAGTCGGAGGCGGCCACCGTCCTGATGGTCCGGCTGGCCGGCGCGACCGACAGGTCGGCGCGCGGCGACGACGGCGAGACCGCGTTCAAGCGCCTCGCCCTGGCCGTCGGCAAGTACTGGGTCTGCAAGCGCTGGCCGGGGCACGCCGCCGAGGCGCTGGAGTGCCTGGGCGGCAACGGCTACGTGGAGGAGTCCGGCATGCCGCGGCTGTTCCGCGAGTCGCCGCTGAACTCGATCTGGGAGGGCTCCGGCAACGTCGCCGCGCTGGACGTGCTGCGCGCCCTGACCCGGGAACCGCAGGTGCTCGCCGCGTACGAGGCGGAGGTGGCCGCCGCGGCCGGCGCGGACGCCCGGCTGGACGCCGCGGTGCGCCGGGTCCGCGACGAACTGGCCGACCACAGCGACCTGGAGCTGCGCGCCCGGCGGGTGGTGGAGCGGCTGGCGCTGGTCCTCCAGGGCGCGTTGCTGGTGCGTCACGGCCACCCGGCGGTCGCCGACGCGTTCTGCGCGTCCCGGCTCGACGGAGACCACGGGCAGGCGTACGGGACGCTGCCGGGCGGGCTGGACCTCGCCGCGATCATCGACCGCGCCACCCCCAAGATCGGCTAGGGTGCGGTGATGCGGCTCACCGGCGAGATCCACGTCGGCGATCCGGTCGCCGTCTCCTGACCCGGCTCAGCGGGACCGCCACTCGTCGGCCAGGATCGCGTAGACGAGCTGGTCGGCCCAGCCGCCCCGGAACCGGTAGCTGCGCACGTGCCGCGCCTCCCGCCGCATGCCGAGCCGGGCCATCAGACGTGCCGAGGGCTCGTTGTCCGCGTGGCAGCGGGCGATGACCCGGTGCAGCCCGAACTCGCCGAAACCCCAGTCCAGCAGTGCGCCGGCCGCCTCGGTGGCCAGGCCACGGCCGCCGTGGTCGGGGTGGAACACGTACCCCAGCTCGGCGGTGCGGTCGGCGCGGCTGCGCCAGACCAGCTCCACCGCGCCGACGACCCGCTCGCCGCCGACCACGGCGAGCGTCAGGCAGTCGCCCTCCGCGCGCAGCGCGTCCTCGCCGGCCATCGCGGTCACCGACGACCTCGACCCCGCTCGGGTACGCGGCGCGGCGCCGGCCATCCAGCGGACCACGTCCGGCCGGCGCTGCCAGGCGTGCACGTCGTCGAGGTCGCCGAGCGTCACCGGGCGCAGCAGCAGCCGGGACGTGCGCAGCGGGTACGCCGGGTGGGCCATCGGCCGATGGTAGGTGCCACCTAGGGTGGGCCGCATGACGGTTTCCGCCGACGAGGGCAACCCGCTCACCCAGCTCACGCTCGACCAGCTGCGGCAGCGCACGAGCGTGAAGTGGCGGCTCTACCCGCCGGACGTGCTGCCGCTGTGGGTGGCCGAGCAGGACGTGCCGCTGGCGCCGCCGGTGGCCGAGGCGCTGCGCCGGGCGGTCGAGCTGGGCGACACCGGCTACGCGTTCGGCACCGGGTACGCCGAGGCGGTCGGCGGGTTCGCCGCGCAGCGCTGGGGCTGGGCCGACTTCCCGGTCGGCCGCACCTCGCTGGTGCCGGACGTGATGATGGGTACGGTCGAGGTGTTGCGCCTGGTCACCGGCCCGGGCGACGCCGTGGTGGTCACTCCCCCGGTCTACCCGCCGTTCTACGCGTTCCTCACGAACGCCGGGCGCCGGGTGGTCGAGGCGCCGCTCGGGGCAGACCTGCGGCTCGACCCGGCCGCGCTGGACGAGGCGTTCCGCCGGGCCCGCGCGCTCGGCGACCGGCCGGCGTTCCTGCTCTGCAACCCGCACAACCCGACCGGTGTGGTGCACCGCCCCGACGAGCTGGCCACCGTCGCCGAGCTGGCCGCCCGGCACGGCGTACGGGTGGTGGCCGACGAGATCCACTCGCCGCTGGCGCTGCCCGGCGCGCGGTTCACCCCGTACCTGACGGTGCCCGGCGCGGAGAACGCGTTCGCGCTGCTGTCCGCGTCCAAGGCGTGGAACCTGGCCGGGCTCAAGGCGGCGCTGGCGGTCGCCGGGCCGGACGCGGCGGACGACCTGGCCCGGATGCCGGAGGAGGTCAGCCACGGCCCCAGCCACCTCGGGGTGCTCGCGCACACCGCCGCGTTCCGGGCCGGCGGGCCGTGGCTGGACCGGCTGCTCGACGCCCTGGACGCGAACCGGGCGCTGCTCGGGTCGCTGCTGAGCCAACACCTGCCCGCTGTGTCGTGGCGGCCGCCCGAGGGCACGTACCTGGCCTGGCTGGACTGCCGCGCCCTCGGCGTACCCACCGAGGCGGGCGACGGGCCGGGAGTGGCCAGCGACCTGGCCGGTCCGGCGCGGATGTTCCTCGACCGGGCCCGGGTGGCGCTCAGCTCCGGGCACGTCTTCGGATCCGGCGGCGCCGGTTTCGTGCGGCTCAACTTCGCCACCTCCCCGGCGGTGCTCACCGAGGCGGTGACCCGGATGGGCCGGGCGGCGGTCGCCTGACCGCCGCCCGGCACGGGTCTGCGGGGCGGCTCAGGTGGTGGTCTGCCCGTCGATGCTCTCGCGCAGGATGTCCGCGTGCCCGGCGTGCTGGGTGGTCTCGGCGATGACGTGGATCAGCACGCGCCGGATGCTGCGGACCGAGCCGGGCTCGTTCCACGGCGCGTCCGGCACCGGCCACGTCGCCGACAGGTCCTCGACGCCGGCGACGACCTCCTCGGTACGGGCGGCGACGCGGGCGTACCGGTCCAGGATGGCCGGCAGCGTGTCCTCGGGCAGCATCTGGAAGTCCCGCCCCCGCTCGATCGCCCACTCCGGCAGCTCTCGCGCCTTGCCCGACATGAAGTCCTCCCAGGTCACGCCCTCGGGCAGGGCGAAGGACATCACCGACGGGCCCTCGACCACGAACCGCAGCCACGCCTCCTCGGTGGACGCGACGTGTTTGATCACTCCGCCCAGGCAGAGCGCGCTGGCGGTCGGCCGCAGCCCGGCCTGCTCGTCGGTGAGGCCGCGCACCGTGTTGATCAGCATGTTCCGGGCGTCGGCGAGCTCGGCGAGCAGGTCGGCCCGCTCGGCGTCGAGGGTGGTGGAGGTCGTGGTCGTGCCGGTCATCGTCATCTGTTCCTTCCGGTCCTGATCGGGTACGGAGACCACACTCGCAGGCGTAGCGGTCAGTTTCTGTCCTCTTCTCGCGGCAGAATGCGTGTCGTGCCGACGACCTCCGCGCGACTGCTCTCCCTGCTGTCCCTGCTCCAGGCCCGGCGGGACTGGCCGGGCGCGCTGCTGGCCGAACGGCTGCGGGTCAGCCCGCGTACGGTGCGGCGCGACGTCGACCGGCTGCGCGAGCTGGGCTACCCGATCGAGAGCGCCAAGGGCCCGGACGGCGGCTACCGGCTCGGCGCCGGCTCCGCGCTGCCGCCGCTGCTCTTCGACGACGAGCAGGCGGTCGCGCTCACCGTGGCGTTGCAGACCGCCGCCACCGGTGTCACCGGCATCGAGGAGGCCGCCGCCCGGGCGCTGACCACTGTGCGGCAGGTGATGCCGGCGCGGCTGCGGCACCGGGTGGACGCGCTGCGGGTGATCGCCGTGGAACGGACCGCCACGCCCGCCGCGTCCCGGGTGGACGCGGGTCTGCTGATGACGTTGAGCGCCGTCGTGCACGCCCGCGAGGAGCTGCGCTTCGACTACGAGTCGGTGTCGACGTCCGCCGCCCGCACACCGGATGCGCCGCCGCGCCGGGTGCAGCCGCACCACCTGGTCACCTGGGGCGGACGCTGGTACCTCGTCGCCTGGGACCTCGACCGGGCCGACTGGCGCACGTTCCGGGTCGACCGGATCAGTCCGCGTACGCCCACCGGCCCCCGGTTCACGCCGCGCGAGCTACCCGGCGGGGACGTCGCCGCGTACGTCACCGGGCGGTTCAAGGGCGCCACCGGGCCCGGTGACTGGCCCTGCCGGGGCGAGGTGACCCTCGACCTGCCCGCCCGGACGGTGTCCGCGTGGACCCGCGACGGCATCGTCGAGGAGCTGGGACCGGACCGCTGCCGCCTGGTCCTGGGCGGCTGGTCGTGGGCCGGGCTGGCCGCCGTGCTCGGCCGCTACGACGCCGACATCGAGGTGGTCGGGCCGCCCGAGCTGCGGGCGGCGTTCGCCCACCTGGCCCGCCGGTACGCCGCCGCGGCCGAGAGCCCGCACCCGGCTCGGTAGCCGCCCGGCCGGAGGATCAGTCGCCGGGCAGGAGCGGGCGCATGAACGTGCGCTCGTACCGCAGGACGCAGCCCGACTCGTCGCGGATCCGGTCGGCGGCGACGAACTCGGGGTCCACTCCGAACCGGGCCCGGTACCGCTCGTACGCCGCCAGGCTCTCGAAGCTGAAAAGCGCCTCGGCCCGGTCGCTGGCGCCCTCGGCGGGCAGGAAGTAGCCGTGGTGCACACCGCCGTGCCGTGCCACCAGCCGCATCCAGGCACGGGCGAAGCGCTCGAACGCCTCGATCTGTGCGGGGTCGATCGTGTAGTGCACGACGCAGGTGATCACGCGGCCACCATAGCGACGGCGATTTCCGACGTGAACAGCCGGACTACGAGGTCGTCCCGGGCGCCGTCCCGTCACCGGCACGCTCGGCGACCACCACCGAGATGCCGTCGAGCACCCGCTGGAGACCGAACTCGAAGGCGTGGTCCGGCCCGTACGCGGCGCCGTGCGCCATGCCGGCGGCGGTGCCGACCCGCGCGGCGAGCGGGAAGCTGCCGGCGGTCATGAACTTCTCCAGCCACGGCCCGTGCGTCTGCCACCACTGGTCGTCGGTCATCCCGGTCTCACGTTCCAGCTCGGCCACGTCCAGGGCGGCCCGGGCCGCGCTCTTGACGTGCCCCAGCACGAGCGTGAGCACCGCGTCCATCTCCACGTCGTCGAGCCCGATGTCCGCGACGGCGTGCAGCTCGTAGTCGTACTTGGCGAGCACGTTCGGGCCGAGCACCGGCCGGGTGGTCTCGGCGCGCAGCAGCCACGGATGGGCCCGGTAGAGCGCCAGGTTGTCCCGGGCGATGCGTTCCAGCCGGCCGCGCCACCCACCCGGCACGTCGGCCGGGCGCGGGAGGTCACCGAGGACGGTGTCCACCATGACGTCGAGCAGTTCCGCCTTACCGGGCACGTACGTGTAGACGGACATGGTGCCGACGCCGAGCGCCTCACTGACCCGGCGCATGGTGAGCGCGTCGATGCCCTCGGCGTCGGCGATCTCGACGGCCGTGCGCACGATCCGGTCGACGCTGAGGGAGGGACCGGCGCCCCGGCTGGCCGGCTCCCGGGTGCGCCAGAGAAGGGCCAGGCTGCGGGCGGGATCGGCCTTGCGCCGGCGCTCCTTCGACATGGTGCCGTCATCCTACCGACCACGCCGGTCACCGGCGGGCGGCGGGACACCCGGAATGGGTACGAGAATTGTTCGCGCAAAAAGAATGGCGGGTTCTCCCGCCACTACCAACATATAGCGCACCCCCGGTCTTGCCGCAAGGCCCGGGTAATGGCGCAGAATTGCCGCCCGTAACCCCATTGCCGAGGTATTCGGCCGGAGCCGCGAAGAGCGGAGGCCCGGCCGTGCCCGTGATCGGAGACGAGTTGAACCTGCCTGCCACCAGCGTTTTCGATCTTCCCGATCGTCTGTCGGCGAAGGCCGACCCGAAACTGATCGCCGCCGACGAGCGGCACTTCGCCGCCATCGCGGACAGCCTGCGCCGCTCGATCGCCGACCTGACCGACCGGCTCGACGAGACACGCCGGGCCGCGGGCGGGCGGGGCCGGCAGGCGGTGGACCGGGACCAGGAGGTCCGGCGGCTGAGCGCGCGCCTGCGTACGCTGCGCCGTTACGGCCTGGACCTGTGCCTGGGCCGGATGGTCGGCGCGGACGGTGCCGAACCGGTGTACGTGGGCCGGCTCGGCCTGACCGACGGCGCGGGCGGCCGGCTGCTGCTGGACTGGCGCTCCCCCGCCGCCGAGCCGTTCTTCGGCGCCACCCACGCCGATCCGATGGGCCTGGCCAGCCGCCGCCGCTACCGGTGGAGCGCGGGCCGGATCACCGACTACTGGGACGAGGTGTTCACCGCCGACGCCCTGGCCGGGCACGCCGCGCTGGACGACCAGTCGGCGTTCATCGCCAGCCTGGGCGCGACCCGGTCGGCCCGGATGCGCGACGTGCTCGGCACCATCCAGGCCGACCAGGACGCGATCATCCGGGCCGGGTCGCGGGGCGCGCTTGTGGTCGACGGCGGTCCCGGCACCGGCAAGACGGTGGTGGCGCTGCACCGCACCGCGTACCTGCTGCACGCCGACCCGAGGCTGGGCGAGCGCCGGGGCGGGGTGCTCGTCGTCGGGCCGCACCAGCCGTACCTGAACTACGTGTCCGACGTGCTGCCCAGCCTCGGTGAGGAGGACGTGCAGATCTGCACCCTGGCCGACCTGGTGCCCGAGGGCGCGGCGGCGATGCCGGAGATCGAACCCGAGGTGGCCCGGCTGAAGGCGTCGGCGGATCCGGTGCGGACGGTCGACGCCGCGGTCCGGTTCTACGAGGAGCCGCCCGCCACCGGGATGACTGTCGGTGTCGGGGACGACGAGCTGCGGCTTACCGCCGACGACTGGGTGACGGCGTTCGAGGCGGCCGGACCGGGCGTCCCGCACAACGAGGCCCGCGACGACGTGTGGGAGGAACTGCTCACGATCCTGGTGGAGAAGTACCGCGGCGACGAGCCGGAGGAGACGGTCCGCCGGTCGCTGGCGCGCGACCGGGAGCTGGTCACCGCGTTCGGCCGGGCGTGGCCGCTGCTCGACCCGCTCGACGTGGTGGCCGACCTGTGGTCGGTGCCGGCCTACCTGCGCCGGTGCGCCCCCGGGCTGGGCGTGGAGGAGATCCGTACCCTGCGGCGGGCCGACCCCCGGGCCTGGACGGTGGCGGACCTGCCGTGGCTGGACGCGGCCCGGCGCCGCGTCGGCGACCCGGAGGCGTCCCTGCGGCGGCGGCGCGACGAGGCGGTGCTGGCCGCGCAGCGCGCGCAGATGGACACGGTGGTCGACGCGCTGATCGCGTCGCACGCCTACGACGACGGCGAGGGTCTGATGACCATGCTGTACGGCGAGGACATGCGCACCAGCCTGGTCGACTCCAGCGCGCTGAGCGCTGCCGACCCGGACCTGCTCGCCGGGCCGTTCGCGCACGTCGTGGTGGACGAGGCGCAGGAGCTGACCGACGCGCAGTGGCAGATGCTGCTGGCCCGCTGCCCGTCGCGCAGCTTCACGGTGGTCGGCGACCGGGCGCAGGCCCGGCACGGGTTCACCGAGTCGTGGCAGCGGCGGCTGGCGCGGGCCGGGTTCGACCACGTCGCGGTGGCGACGCTGTCAGTCAACTACCGCACGCCGGCGCAGGTGATGGCGGCCGCCGAGCCGGTGATCCGGGCCGTGCTGCCGGACGCCAACGTGCCCACGTCCATCCGCGACGGCGCACCGGTGCGGTACGGCGACCGCGCGGAGTTGCGCGCGGTGGTGGACGGCTGGCTCGACGCCCACAGCGAGGGCGTCGCGTGCGTCATCGGCGACCCGGCGTTCCCGGCCTCGGACCGGGTCCGCTCGCTGAGCCCGGTGCTGGCCAAGGGGCTGGAGTTCGACCTGGTGGTGCTTGTCGCCCCGGAGTCGTTCGGCGACGGGGTCTCCGGCGCGGTGGACAGGTACGTCGCGATGACCCGGGCCACCGGCGAGCTGGTCGTGCTGACCGGGCCGTGACCCGTGCCCGGGGGCGGCGCACACCGCCCCCGGGTTCGGCTCAGCGGCTCAGCGCCCGGTAGCGGCGCAGCGACAGCGGCAGGAACACCGCGACCAGCGCCAGCGGCCAGAGCACCGCCAGCAGCGGGTGGTGCGCGGCCACCCACGAGTCGCCGCCCCACCCGGGGTTGCCGAACAGCTCCCGGGTGGCCCCCACTGTCGCGGACAGCGGGTTCCACTCGGCTACCGCGCCCAGCCACGCGGGCATCGTGGACGGCGCCACGAACGCGCTGGACAGGAAGCCCAGCGGGAACTCCAGCGTCTGCACGGCGGTGACGGCGCTCTGCCCCTTCACCGTCAGGCCGAGGAAGACGCCCACCCAGACCAGCGCGAACCGCAGCAGCAGGATCAGCCCGAGCGCGGCGAACGTGTCGCCGGCGTCGCCGCGCGCCCGCCACCCGACGGCCAGGCCGGCGAGCAGCATGACGGCGAGCGTCACCACCGCGAACATCAGGTCGGCGACCGCGCGGCCGAGCAGCGGCGCCAGCCGGGACACCGGCATGGACCGCAGCCGGTCGGTGACGCCGCGCTCCAGGTCCGCCGAGACCGCCATGGTGGTCATGCTGATGCCGAAGACCATCGTCATGGCGAACATGCCGGGCATCAGGAACTCCCGGTAGTCGCCGCCGCCGGGCACCTGGAGCGCGCCGCCGAACAGGTAGGCGAACATCAGCACCATCAGGATGTCGAAGCCCAGCGAGCCGATCAGCGGGCCGGGCTCGCGCCGCCAGTGCGCCAGCGCGCGCCCGGTCAGCGTCAGGCCGTCACCGGCCAGCGACGCGCGCCGGGCCGGGGTCACTGTGGCGGTCACGCGGTCACCTCCACGCCGGTCCGGCCGGCGGCCGGCCCGTCGGTGAGCTGGAGGAACACCTCGTCCAGTGTGGGCCGGCGCAGCGCCACGTCGGCCACGGTCACGCCGTCGGCGTCCAGCGCGCGCAGCACCTCGGTCAGCGCGCCGGCCCGGTCGCCGACCTGGGCGCTGACCGCCCGCCGGTCCGGATCGACCGCCGGTTCGGCGCGGGCGACCGTACGCAGCCGCCCGGCGGCGGTGGCGAGGTCGGCGGCGTCGCGGACGACCAGCTCGATCCGGTCGCCGCCGAGGCGGGACTTGAGCGCGTCAGGGGTACCCTCGGCGATCACCCGCCCGGCGTCCAGCACGCAGACGCGGTCGGCGAGCTGGTCGGCCTCGTCCAGGTACTGCGTGGTCAGCAGCACCGTGGTGCCGTCGCGGACCAGGTCGCGTACCGCCTCCCACACCTCGTTGCGCCCGCGCGGGTCAAGCGCCGTGGTCGGCTCGTCGAGGAACAGCACCGAGGGCGCGAGGATCATCCCGGCGGCCAGGTCGAGGCGGCGGCGCATGCCACCGGAGTACGTGCGCACCGGCCGGTCACCGGCGTCGGCGAGCCCGAACCGGTCGAGCAGTTCGCCGGCGCGTCGCCTCGCCCCGGCCCGGTCCAGGTGGAACAGGCGGCCGAAGAGGACAAGGTTCTCCCGCCCGCTCAGCGCCTCGTCCACCGCCGGGTGCTGGCCGACCAGGCCGATGCGGTGGCGCACCTGGTCGGCCTGCCCCGCCACGTCGAAGCCGGCGACCTCGGCCCGCCCGGCGTCGAAGCGCAGCAGTGTGGCCAGGATGCGTACGGCTGTGGTCTTGCCGGCGCCGTTCGGGCCGAGCAGCCCGCACACGGTGCCCGGTGGCACCCGCAGGTCGAAGCCGTCCAGCGCGTCCGTGTCCCCGTACCGCTTGCGCAGGCCCTCCGCGAGGATCGCGTGTTCCACGTCTGTGTCCCCTCCGTCGACGAGGGCACTAACGTACAACGTACGGTAGGGCGTCCGCCAACGTTTTCAGTCGACCACGCGGTGCTCCCACGCCCAGACCGCGATCTCGGTGCGGTTGCGCAGGCCGAGCTTGGTCTGCACCGCGGAGACGTGGCTCTTGACGGTGCTCAGCGAGATGAACAGCTCCGCGCCGATCTCCAGGTTGGTCCGACCCCGGGCGATCTGGCGAACCACCTCGACCTCCCGCTCCGACAGCGCCGGGCGGCGCTCGTCACGCGGCGGCGCGGGCGGGGCCAGGTGCCGCAGCAACCGGACCGTCACCGACGGGGACACGAGCGCGTCGCCCTGGTACGCCGCCCGCACCGCCTCCACCAGCAGGGCCGGTCCGGCGTCCTTGAGCAGGAACCCGGCCGCTCCCCCGCGCAACGCGCCGTAGACGTACTCGTCCAGGTCGAACGTGGTGACCACGACGACCCGCAGCGGGTCGGCCACCTCGGGCCCGGCGAGCGCCCGCGTCACCTGGAGACCGTCGAGCCGCGGCATCCGGATGTCCACCAGGCAGACGTCGGGACGCAGCCGGCGGGCCTGGGCGACCGCGTCGACGCCGTCGGACGCCTCGGCGACCACCGAGATGTCGGGCTGGTCCTCCAGGATCAGCCGCAGCCCGCCGCGGACCATCGCCTGGTCGTCGGCGAGCAGCACGCGGATCGTCATCACGCCCTCCCCTTCGGCACTACCGCCCGCACCGACCACCCGGCCTCGGGGCGGGGACCGGCGTGCAGCGTGCCGCCCAGGGCCTCGACCCGCTCGCGCAGGCCGACCAGGCCGTACCCGCCCCGGGACTCGGCGGGCGCGCCGGACGCGTCGTCGGTCACCTCGACCACCACCGCGTCCGGCTCCTGCGCCACGTCCACGGTGACCTGGGCGGCGTGCGGGGCGTGGCGGGCCACGTTCGTCAGCGCCTCCCGGACGACCCGGTGCACGGTGCTGGTGACCTCCGGCGGCCAGGCCGTCTGTTCCGGCAGCCGCAGCCGCACCGGCGGGCCCTGCCGGCGGAACCGCTCGACCAGCTCCTCGACCTGCTCCGGACCGGCCGAGGCCGGCGGCGCGTCACCGGTGTCCCGCAGCAGCCCGACCAGGCGGCGCATGGCCCGCATCGCCTCGCCGCCGGCCGCCTCGATGCCGGCCAGCGACTCCGTGGCGCGCGCCGGATCCCGGCGCCCTACCAGGTGGGCGGCCTGCGCCTGCACCACCATGCCGGTGACGTGGTGGGCCACCACGTCGTGCAGTTCCCGGGCCAGCTCCAGCCGCTCGTCGCGGCGCACCCGCTCAGCGGTGGCCTTCGCCCGCTCGTCGAGCAGCCGCAACGTGAGCCCGGCGGCGACCCCGCCGAACCAGCACAGGCTGTTGAGCGCCACCACCCCGGGCCCGCCCGCCCCCGGCCGGGCGGCCGGCCCCGCCCCCGCCCCCCCCCCGAGCCCCCCCGCCGCGATCAGGCCGGCGGGCAGCGGCGGCGGCGCGCGTACCCCCGATCCGACCAGGACGGCCGACGCCAGCGCCAGCGCGGGCCCCGGCTCGGTGGGCAGGTCGAACAGGCGGGCGGCGACGACGGCCGACGCCGCGACGACGAGTCCGGCGGTGGCCGTGGCGACGCGCTGCCTGTCGCGTACCAGAGCGAGCGCGCCGACCACGACGGCGGCCGCGCCGCCGGCAAGCCAGTACCGCAGTCCCCAGCTCGCGGCGATCGCGACCGCCTGGACGCCGATCGCGGCGAGCAGCACCACGGCGAGCCCCGCCGTCGCCGCCACCCGGGTGAGCCGTTCGGTAGCCATGCCCAGCACGCTAGGAGATCGGCGGCCGGGCCGAACCGGCCGAAAGGAGGGTCCGCCGCGCGCCGGACCCTGCTCCGGACCGATGCCCGCCGGTTCCGCCGTGCCCAGGATGAGCCGCATGCATCCACCACTCGCCCTGCACGCCGAGCGGCTGACCAAACGGTACGGCCGCCGCACCGCGCTTGCCGACTGCGACCTGAGCGTCCCGCGCGGGCACGTGGTCGGCCTGGTCGGCCCCAACGGCGCCGGAAAGTCCACGCTGCTGCAACTGGCCTGCGGGCTGATCGCGCCCACCTCGGGTTCGTTGACGGTGCTCGGCTCGCCGCCGGCCGCCGACGCCGCGCACCTGGCCCGGGTCGGTTTCGTCGCCCAGGACACGCCGGTCTACGCCTCCCTCACCGTCGCCGAGCACCTGCGGATGGGCGCCTGGCTCAACCCGTCCTGGGACGCGGCGCTGGCCCGGCGGCGCGTCGACGAGGTCGGCCTGGATCCGGCGCAGAAGGCGGGCCGGCTCTCCGGCGGCCAGCGCGCGCAACTGGCCCTCGCGCTGGCCGCCGCGAAGCGCCCCGAGCTGCTGATCCTCGACGAGCCGGCCGCCGCGCTGGACCCGCTGGCCCGCCGCGAGTTCATGCACGGGCTGGCCGGCTTCGTGCGGGAACTCGGCGCCGGCGCGGTGCTCTCCTCGCACCTGCTCGGCGACGTGGCGCAGGTCTGCGACCACCTGGTCGTGCTCTGCGCCGCCCGGGTCCAGGTGGCCGGCCCGGTCCCGGACCTGCTCGCCACGCACCACCGGGCCGCCGCCGCGCCCGCCGGGGCCGACGTGGTCTGGGCCGAGCCCGGCCGCGTCGTGGTCCGGGGCCCGGCGGTACGCGACGGCGCGCCGGTCACGCTGGAGGAGCTGGTCCTGGCGTACCTGGCCCGGGCCGCCCACCCGGCGGTGACCCGATGATCAGGATGACGGTGCGGCAGTTCCGCCTTCCGGCGCTCGCCGGCGCCGTCCTGCTGGCACTGGCCGGCGCCTACCTGCTGCGCCTCGGCGCGGACATCCGGGCCGAGCCCGACCCGGCCCGGCTGCCCGACCGGTACGCGCAGACGATGCTGTTCCTCGCCGGTGGGTTCGCGCTGGTGCCCGCGCTGATCGGCGCGTTCTGGGGCACGCCGCTGGTGGCCCGGGAGCTGGAGCAGGGCACGCACCGGCTGGTGTGGAACCAGAGCGTGCCGCGCCGCCGCTGGCTGGCGGTCAAGCTCGCGGTGCTGTCGGCCGCCGCCGCGCTCGTCGCCGGTGTGCTCGGCGCGCTGCTCACCTGGGCGGCCGCGCCCGTCGACCGGGTCGCCGGCGACCGGTTCAGCACCGTGCTGTTCGGCGCGCGCGGCATCGCGCCGGCCGGGTACGCCGTGTTCGCCCTCGTCCTCGGCGTGGTCGCCGGGCTGGTGCTGCGCCGCACCCTGCCGGCGATGGCAGTGGTGTTCCTGGCTGTGGTCGTGGTGCAGCTCGTGGTGCCGAACCTCTTGCGCCCGCACTACCTGCCGCCGGAGCGGGTCACCGTGCCGATGACCGCCGACACAGTCAACCGGGCCCGCAACCTGGGCAGCATCACCGGCTCGCCGGTCGTCGGCGGGCTGGACGTGCCGGGCGCCTGGGTCACCGACATCAGCCCGCTGCGGACCGCCGACGGGCGGCAGCTCTCCGACGCCGCGTTCGGCACCTGTTTCCGTGACCCGCCGCGCACCGGCGCCACCGGCACGTTCGGTGACACGGCGATCTGCCTCGGCGGGCTCGACCTGCACGTGGACCTGGCCTACCAGCCGAACCGCCGGTTCTGGGCGTTCCAGTGGATCGAACTGGCGCTCCACCTCGGCGCGGCCGGTCTGCTGGCGGCGTTCGGCCTGTGGCACGTCCGGAGACGGGCCGGCTGAGCGGACGGGGGCGGACGGTCCGGGCGCCACGCGCGCCCGGACCGCCGTACCTATCGCTTCAGCAGCGCGCGCAGCGCCTCGGCGATCTCGCCGGGGGCCTCCTCGGCCATGAAGTGCCCGGCCGTGGTGGTGCGGTGCTCCAGGTCCGGGGCCCAGGCCCGCCACACCGCCGCCGCGTCGTAGCCGAGCGCGGCGACCCAGTCCTGCTGGATGACGGTGACCGGCATGGCCAGCCGCCGCCCGGCGTCCCGGTCCGCCCGGTCGTGCGCCACGTCGATCCCGGCCGACGCCCGGTAGTCGGCGACGATCGAGTCGACCGCCTCCCGGGAGGCCGCAGGTACTCGGCGCGCACCTGCGCCGGCATGGCCGCCGGGTCGCCGGCCCAGGCGTCGAGGAAGTGCCCGAAGAACGCGTCGGCGCTGCCCGCGATCATCTTCTCGGGCAGGCCGGGCGGCTGGGCCATCAGGTAGAGGTGGAACGCCACCGAGGCGGACGCGCCGTGCAGCACGTCCCACATGTCGAGGGTTGGCAGCACGTCCAGCGACGCCAGGTGGGTGACCGTATCCGGGTGGTCCAGGCCGGCCCGGACCGCGACCAGGGCGCCCCGGTCGTGCCCGGCCAGCGCGAACCGCTCGTGCCCGAGCGCGCGGGCCGCCGCCACCACGTCGGCGGCCATGGTCCGCTTGCTGTACGTGTCCTCGGTGTCGGCGGCCGGTTTGTCGCTGGCGCCGTAGCCGCGCAGGTCCGGGCAGATCACCGTGTGCTCGCCGGCCAGGTCGGCGGCGACGTGCCGCCACATCAGGTGGGTCTGCGGGAAGCCGTGCAGCAGCACGACCGGGCTGCCGGAGCCGCCCACCGCCACGTTCAGCGTCACGCCCTCGGCGACCGGAACGCGCTGGTAGTCGAATCCCGCGATGGTGGTGCTCATCATGATCCCTCTTTCGTCTCGTTACCTGACCAGCGTGGCGGCGCCGGATGAGCAACCGATGAGCGCGATACGGTGACCCCTGGCGAGGAGGGGTCGGTGCCTGTCGGTTTCGGTGTGCTGGGTCCGGTGACGGCCTGGGACGACGCGGGTGTGCCGGTCGACCTGAAGGGGCCCCGGCACCGGGCCGTGCTGGCGCGGCTGGTCGCCGCCCGGGGCCGGACCGTGCCGGTCGGGCAGATCGTCGACGACCTGTGGGACGACCCGCCGGCCGGCGCGGTGGGCGCGGTCCGCACGTTCGTCGCGGCGCTGCGCCGCCGCCTGGAACCGCACCGTCCGCCACGCGAGCCGGCCCGGCTGCTGGTCACCGACGGACCGGGGTACGCGCTGCGCGCCGCCCCGGGCACCGTCGACGCCTGGCGATTCGAGGACACCGTCACCGCAGCAGCCGACGCGCTGCCCCGGGCCGCGCTCGACCGGCTCGACGAGGCGCTGGGCTGGTGGCGCGGGCCTGCGTACGCCGACTTCGACCAGCCGTGGGCGCACGCCGAACGGACCCGGCTCGACCAGATCCGGCTCACCGCCGTCGAGCGGCGGGCCGAGGCGCTGCTGGCGCTGGACCGGGCCGCCGACGCCGTACCCGATCTGGACGCCCACGTCGCCGCGCACCCGTGGCGGGAGGACGGGTGGGCGCTGCTGGCGTCGGCGCTCTACCGGGCCGGGCGGCAGGCCGACGCGCTCGCCGTGCTGCGCCGCGCCCGGGAGCTGCTGCGCGACCAGCTCGGCCTGGACCCCGGACCGCGACTGCGGCGCCTGGAGACGGACCTGCTGCGCCAGGCCGAACCCGAACCGACCGGCCCGGCACGCGTCTGGGCCGAGACGGCGGCGGCGTACGAGCGCAGTGTGGTCCCCGGCGCGCGGGCCCGGCTGGAGTCCACTGTCGGGCTGCTGCGCAGCCTCGCGGTGACCGGGCCGGGCGGCTTGGAGGCGGCCCGGGACCAGCGCGAGGCGGCTATCAGCGCGGCCGAGCAACTCGGCGACCCGGAGTTCACCGCGCGGGTGATCGGCGGGTACGACGTACCGGCGATCTGGACCCGCTCGGACGACCCGGCGCAGGCGACCCGGGTCGTCGCGGCGGCGGAGCGGGCCCTGGCCGGGCTGGTTCCGGACGCGCCGGAGGCGACGCGCGCCCGGCTGCTGGCCACCGTCGCGATCGAGTCGCGCGGTACGGCGTCGCCGCGCCCCGCCGAGGCCGCGCGGGAGGCGGAGGCGATCGCGCGGCGGGTGGCCGACCCGGCGCTGCTGGCCCAGGCCCTCAACGGCGTGTGGATGCAGACGTTCCAGCGGGCCGGGCTGGCCGCGCGGCGGGACTCGATCGGCGCGGAACTGGTCACGCTCGCCGCCCGGCAAGGCCTGGCCACGGTGGAGATCCTCGGACACCTGATCCGGGTGCAGGCGCGGAGCGCGCTCGCCGACTTCACCGCCGCCGACGCACACGCCGAGGCGGCGGACCGGCTCGCCGCCCGGCACGAAAGCCCACTCGTCGGCGTGTTCACCGGCGGCTACCGGGCCATGCGGACCGCCGCCACCGGTGCCGCGTACCCGGAGGCGGAGGCGGCGTACCGGTCGTGGGCGACCGCGCTGGCCGGCTGCGGCATGCCCGGTGTCGAACACGGGCTGACGCCGCTGGCGCTGCTCTGCCTGCGGGTGTGGCACGACCTGCCGGCCGACTATCCCGCCGACACGGACTGGGGGCCGTACGCGCCCTGGGCGCGCCCGCTGGAGCTGCTCGCCGGCGGCCGCCGCGACGAGGCCGCCGCCGCGCTGCGCCGCACCCCGGCACCGCCGCGTGACCTGCTCATGGAGGCGCTGTGGTGCCTGACCGCGCGGGCCGCCGTCGCGCTGGACGACCGGGACGCGATGCTCCGGGCGCGGTCCTCGCTCGCCCCG
This sequence comes from Micromonospora sp. NPDC048887, assembly GCF_040649715.1. NCBI lineage: Bacteria > Bacillati > Actinomycetota > Actinomycetes > Micromonosporales > Micromonosporaceae > Micromonospora > Micromonospora sp. NPDC048887. The sequence continues at coordinate 190,777 of NZ_JBEZGA010000009.1, forward strand.
GCGGCGGGCGAGGTAGCCGGGGCGGGCAGCGGGCTGCTCACCGCCGGGCCGGTGGCCGCACACCTGGACCGGCTCGACGCCGCCCTCGGCGGCGGCTGACCGGGCTGCTCACCGGCCGCAGTCGATGAGGAGCACCGGCGCGTGGGCCTGGTCCCGGGGACACTGCCACACCACCGAATCGCCCCGCCGGACCAGCCGGCGGGGATGACCGTGACCCGGGCACGGCGGGACCGCCTCGTCCCAATCGTCCATGCTCATCTCGTCGGCCAGAACGGTCGCGAGCTCACCGGTGATCACGCGGAGGCTCTCCCCCGCGTCGACGAGACAGGCCGGACGTCCGCACAGGACGGTCAGGGCGGCGGCGACCGTCTCGGCTGCCACCCTGACCGCGGCGGTTTCGTAGACCGGCATCTGGAGAGATGATCAGGTCGATCCTCCGGATTCCCGGGTCGGATCACCGCCGTCCGGCCGGGGAATCCGGGCTGATGTCGTGCTCGGGCTCGGTCGTAGCACCGGCGGATGCCGAACCCGGGCGCCGGCGGGTCGGCGGCTCGGGCCACCGCCACCAGATGCCGTACGCGCATTCGCGGTCCGGACGCTGAAAGGTCATCTCATAGACCACCTTCCCCGCCAGGTGGTTACCGCTCGGCTGGCAGCGGGTACGGGCGATCTCCTGGCGGCTCGATCCCGACCGCGTCCTCCGCCACACGACCTGCCACGCCTCGGCTGGCGAATCCGCCCGATCGAACTGGACACGTACCGACAGTTTTCCCACCCGCCGTTCCTCGCAGCTCTCGCGGTAATAGGGCTTCATAGGGGCGTAGACATCCTCAAACACCTGTCTGATTCCGACGTTGACGCGACGACCGCGGGCAAGCGGACCGAGCAGATACAACCACCGGTAGACGCGCCCGTCCTCCTCGGCCACTGCGCCGTCGAGAAGCCGATGTTCGGGAAACAGCGACGTCGCCCCCTCGATCACCCGAGTCTGTCCGCTCCAGTGGGAACGGATGCCTACGAGACGGATCTGCCGGGTGGCCCGGACACGTTGCTGTCGCGTGTAGGCGTATCGGTGATGATGGCGGCCATCCTCACCCTCGACCCTGGTGACGACCAACGATCCGTCGAGTTCCTCGATGACGAAGTCAGCCGGGTGGTGAACACACCGGACGTAGTAAACGACCATGGCTGCAACGGCCAGCAGCACCAGCGGGGTGGCGAGCGTCCACGACGGGAGGTGCAGCGCCACCATCCACGCACGTCCGATGCCGAACATCGCCACGAGCGCCGTACCCGTCAGGACGACGAGCTGAAGCAGATCGGAACTCTGGCGGGCGAGACGGGCGGATGCGCTGTCAAGCAGTCTTCTCAGAATCATCGGTCCTCCGGGTTCCACCTCTCAGTGGGAAAGCCACAAACGGTTTTCTGCAATCCACACAAGCGCAGGAACGATGGGTGAGCCAGCGGTCACGGACGTCACTCAGCACTCACTCCACGTGCGCCCGGACAGCCCGCACAGGCCCCACCTCCGGGTGGCTGCGGCTAGGGTGCGGCGATGGACGAGCTGAGGCACCTGTTCCGGCGCGCCGCCGACCACGCGGCCGACTACCGGCTGTCGCTGCCGGACCGGCCGGTCGGCGTACCCGTCGACCAGGCCGCGCTGAACGAGGCGTTCGCCGGGCCGCTGCCGGACGCGCCCACCCCGCCCGGACGGGTCCTCGCCGACCTGGTGGCCGCCGCCGAACCGGGGCTCGTGGCCACCGCCGGGCCGCGCTACTTCGGCTTCGTCGTCGGCGGCGCCTCCCCGGCCGCCACCGCCGCCGACATGCTGGCCGCCGGGTGGGACCAGGTCGCGTTCAACGCGGTCACCTCCCCCGCCGCGGTGGCCGCCGAAGCGGCCGCCGGGACCTGGCTCAAGGACCTGCTCGGCATCCCGGCCACCGCGTCGGTCGGGTTCGTCACCGGCGGGCAGGCCGCCAACACCGCCGGGCTCGCCGCCGCCCGCCACCAGGTGCTCGCCGACGCCGGCTGGGACGTGGAACGACGCGGCCTGTCCGGCGCGCCCGAGGTACGCGTGTTCGCGGGCACGGAGCGGCACGCCACCATCGACAGGTCACTGCGCCTGCTCGGTCTCGGCACCGACGCGCTGCGGGCGGTACCGGCCGGCCCGCAGGGCGCTGTCGACCCGGACGCGCTCGCGGCGGCGCTGCGCGACGCCGGTCCCGGACCGACGATCGTCTGTCTTCAGGCGGGCAACGTGAACACCGGCGCGTGCGACGAGCTGCGCCGCGCCTGCGACCTGGTCCACCGGCACGGCGGCTGGGCGCACGTGGACGGCGCGTTCGGGCTGTGGGCGGCGGCGAGCCCGTCGACCCGGCACCTGGTGGACGGGCTGGAAAACGCCGACTCGTGGGCCTGCGACGGCCACAAGTGGCTCAACCTGCCGTACGACACGGCGTTCGCGTTCTGCGCCCGGCCCGACGCGCACGCGGCGGCCATGTCGTACGCGGCCGCGTACCTCGTGGGTTCCGGTGGTGTGCCGGCGGGCGCGGACCTGACCGCGGAGTCCTCCCGCCGCGCCCGTGGCTTCGCGGTCTGGGCCGGCCTCCGGGAGCTGGGCCGCGACGGCGTCGCCGCGCTCGTGGAGCGATGCTGCGCGCTGGCCCGGCGGTTCGCCGACGGGCTCACCGCAGCCGGGTTCGAGGTGGTCAACGACGTGGTGCTCAACCAGGTGCTCGTCGGGTTCGGCGACGACGCGCGCACCGACCGGGTGGTGGCCGCGGCGCAGGCCGACGGGACGTGCTGGGTGGGCGGGACGACCTGGCGGGGACGGCGGCTGATGCGGATCTCGGTGTCGAACGCGACCACGACGGAGGCGGACGTGGACCGGTCGGTGGCAGCCATCGCCGGGCTGGCCCGCAGGGGCGGCGGCGGAGTGGTTCACTGAGGACCGTGACGTGGCGGCGGGCGGCTTCGATGGTGGCGGTGCTGGTCCTGACCGTGGCGGCCGTCGGCGGTTGGCGCTGGTGGCGCCAGCACCCGCCGTACGGGCCGGAGGCGCTCCATCTCCGCTCGTCGCTGGAGTTCGTCGGCTACGACGGGGCGCAGGCCGCGCTCGGGCGGGCGTACCAGGCGCCGGTGGCCTACGACGGTGACCAGCGGGTGCACCCGATCGCCACCGCGCCGGTGTCCTTGCCGGACCTGCTGTTGGCGCTCGTCTACATGGGACCTGACGGTCAGGTGTACTGGGCGCGGCGGCTGCAGGGCTGACCCGCTCCGTAGCCTCGACGGGGCATACACGCACCGCGATCGGTTGGTAGCGTGGCGCTGTCGAAGTCCTCCGGGGAGGGTCGTGATGTGGGCGGACGAGGCCGCGCTGGACGCGGCGGCACGCCGGCTGGACGAGTGGGAGTCGTCGCTGGCCGACCGGGGGGCGCGCGCCCGCGAGCTGTCCGCCCGCACACAGGCGTTGACCGGCATCGCCCGCAGCGCCGACGGGCTGGTCGAGGTCACCGTCGACGCGTCCGGGCTGCCCACCGACGTACGACTGGACGAGCGTGTCCGGCAGCACTCCGCCGCGCACACCGCCCGGCAGATCCTGGTGGTCACCCGGGCCGCCCGGGCGGACCTGCTGCGTCGGCTCACCGAGGCGACCACCGAAACGTTCGGCGCGGACGACCCGGCCGCGACGGCGATTGTCGAGTCGCACCGGCGACGGCTCGACCCCGATCCGGGCACACCGGATGCAGCCCGGTGACGGCCTCCAGGTCGACCCGGACGACCTGAACGCGCACGCCGCGCGCCTCGGCCACCGCGCCGACAGCATCGACACCGCCCGGCAGGCCGGCGAGCACGTCCGGCTGAGCGCCGACGCGTACGGGCAACTCTGCGCGATCATGCCGGTCCTGCTCGACGGCCTCCAACGGACCCTGACCGACGGCATCGGCACCGCCGCCACCTCGGTCCGGGACACCGCGGACAGGGTGCGAGCGAGCGCGGAGCGCTACCGCGCCTCAGACGCGCGCGCCGCGCACCTGCTCGACCGGCTGCGGCAGCAGAGGTGAGCACGAATCCGCTGGTCGCCGACCCGGCGGACACCGGACCGAGCCCGTGGGCCGGGGTGTGGATCTGCGAGGACATCGAACTCATCGCCCAGGGCGTACGCACCGGCAGCTGGATCGACAGCAGCCTCGGCGTGGTCAGCGCCGGCCTCGACGCGCTCGCGCTCGTCTCCGACCCGGCCGGGGCCCTCCTCCAGTACGGCATCGCCTGGCTCATCGAACACGTCAAGCCGCTCAGCGAGGCCCTGGACTGGCTCGCCGGCGACCCCGCCGAGATCACCGCGCACGCCCAGACCTGGCGCAACGTCGCCGCGTCACTGCGCGACGACGCCGCCGAGCTGACCCACGCCGTACGCGCCGAGGTGGCCGGCTGGACCGGCGCCGCCGCCACCGGCTACCGCCGCTGGGCGGGCGAACAGCAGCAGGCCATCACCGGGCTGGCGCAGGGCGCAGAGGCGATGGCCGCGATCACCGAAGGCGCCGCCGGCCTGGTCGCGGCCGTGCGGCTGCTGGTCCGCGACGCCATCGCCGCCTGCGTGTCCCGCCTGATCGTGTACGCGACCGAACTGGTCGCCACGGCCGGGCTGGCGACGCCGCTGGTGGTCGAGCAGGTGACCACGACAGTGGCGTCGTGGGCGGCGCGGATCGGGCGGTTGTTGCGGGGGTTGCTGGCGAGCCTGCGGCGGCTGATGCCGGAGGTACGGCGGCTGGGTGAGCTGATCGAGAAGCTGAAGGAGGCGCTGAGCCGCCTTCTGGGTCGTCGCTCCCCTGAGGTTCCAGGTGGCGGATCCGCCAAACCGGACGGCCCGCACGGGTCGAGGCCCGCCGACTTCGATCCGGGCCGACACCACGGCCCGCTCGGTGACGAGTTCCACCCGGGGGTGCACGATCCTCGGGCGCTTTTCGAAAAGAAGGAGCGGGCGATCGCGGACCGTCTCGCCGGCGACGGTGAGATGGTCCATCCGAGGGAACGAATAGACGACGCCCACAAGATGAAGAATCCCGATGCGATGGTGCGGACTGGTCCGGAGGATCCCGGTGTGATCACCGAGTTCAAGACACTGGTCGGGTCAGGCAGCAGTAGCGTACGGCGGAATATCCTTGAGGCGGGTGAACAGGCAGGATCCGACGGGGTCGCGGTCCTCGACGGTCGTAACGTCGGTTTGACGGAGGAGGATGCGCGCCGCGGCTACGGCCGGGCGGCCGGACAGGCCCGTGTTCATGACCAGCAGATGCCGGCGACGGTACGCATCATCCTCGGCGACGGCCGCATCATCGATCTTCCCTAGGAGCCGGACGGCGCATGTCCACCTTCGAGCACATCTTCATCCACACCAATCTGACGCCCGAGGGTGTGGCGGCTGAACTCGCCGCCCGCATGCACGTGGAGTTCAGCCGAGACGACGAGGGCAAGGTGTACCTCAGTCGACCGGCCTCGGACGGACGGCCCGGCGTCGTCGGCGGCGAGTTGTCAGCCAACCCTTACAGCTACCCCTTTGACGAGCCGGAGGAGGAGTCCGTCATCGACGGCTACAGCCTCGTGTGGGACCTCGGCTACAGCCGACGGGACGGCGAGGTGCAGCGTGACGAGGCACGACGTTTGTTCATCGAGTTGACCGCGGTGAGCCCCTGGCCGGTGCTTCTCCTGCATGGCCTCGACCTGCTTGTCGCGGCCTGGGACCCCCGGTCGGGTTACCGGGACTTCCCGCCCGGCACCACGCCCGATATCGCAGACCGTGCGCTCTGGGAGAAGCACCGCCGGCCGTCGGGAGCCTGAAGGGAGGCGGTACGGCATCGCAGCCAGCATAGTTACAGCGCACCGGATCGAATTCCTCAGCCTACGGACGCCATTCACCGTCATGGTCGGGACAGTCGAACCGGACCGTGATCTCACGCATCTCGTCCCTACACGGGGTCGGGCGTTCGTAGCCCAGAGCAGTCGCCGGGAACGTGATCGCTTCGGTGCCGCATCCAGAACACGACGTCGAGCACCCGCAGCCGACTGACCAGGGCCGGCAACTCGGCGTCCCGACGCAGGGTGTCGAGCTTCTCCCTCAAGACTCCGCCCTCTTCGCCGAGCTTGCCGTGTAGCCACCGCCAAAAGCCGGTCCGTGTGCCGTAGGCGCAGGAGACGACGGTGTCGTAAACCGGCACGAGCGACGGCCGTTTCCGGGCGAGCAGTTTGCCAGCGGTCACCCAACCGATGCCGTCCGCGGCACAGAGGCGATTCCACAGGGAGCTCGCAGCACCAGCATCGACGATGTACTGCAGCGCCGCCGCGTTCCCCAGTTCGACATCATTCGGGATGTCGACCAATTGGGCGGTCACTTCCCGGCCGAGTTGGCCCCGCAGCAGGTTGAGCCGCTGTCTCGCCGGGATGCACACGCCGAGCAACTCGACCGCGACCACGTCTTCAGCGGTGACCACGTACGCGACCTCGGGACGGGACCCGCCCCCGCCGAGCACATCGAACTGCCCGCCGGTGAAGGCCGACTCGCCGGCTGAGTGGAAGTACCGACGAAGGTCATCGACCGAAGCCGGGGCATTCAGCACGGCGAGGATCTCATGCAAGGTGAGGGGTTGATTCACTTCTCTTTTCCTCTCAGGCACCGGCGGGCGTATCACGCTTCACTCGTCAGGGCCTGCGCGTAGAACCATCGGAGGTGCTCGACCAACGTCTCCCGGGCGGCCGCGTCCGCGAGTACGTCAAGGGAGAAGCCCGGACGCAGCGCGAGCTTTGCGGCGGCGATCTTCACGCCCGGCAGCTCGTTCAACCGCTGACGGAACTGTTCCCGCAGTGTTATGTCGTCGAATGGAGTTCGGATGGTCAGGTATTGAAAGACAATCTCAAACTTTCCACTCGGATAAATGGTGGAAGGCCAGATGTTGCCAAGTGGATGGGCCTTGTCGCGGGCCATAAGAAAGCATGACGTCTCGCCCCCGGTGCCGTAGAAGAGCTGACCACCCATTCCGACCCACGCCTCGAGCACCGCAACCGTCCCATGCGCGACCTGCGCGTCCTGCAGGTCGGTCAACTGCTCAAGGAAGCGGTCATCCAGCGAGTTGTTCCGCCGGGACCGAGGCCGAAGCAGTTGATCTGACGCGTCCTGCTGGGGCAGTCCGGCGAGCTGGGCCAGCTCCTCCACTCCGATGCGCTGGGCCTGGCTGGCCCGACCATACTTGTCGAATTCCACGCCCTCGTCACGCAGCAGGTCGCGTGGATCGTCATTTCGGCCCTCATCGAGCCAGCGGAAATTAGGAGCCACCACGCCTTCTGCCTGAAGCACCCGGTGTGCGTTGGGCGCACGATGGTTGGCCAGCCGCGCACCGACCGAAACGGGGTGGCTACCGATGAGCGCGGCGAGGTCGCCGTACGCGGTCCAGGAGCCGGCGGGCAGCGCGGCGAGTGCCGTGTTCATGATGTCCCAGGGCACCTCCGACTTGCCGCCTGCCTGTTCAGTCGGCCCGGGCCAGGTGGCGATGATGCGATCTGCGAGGGCATCGGCACGGGCATGGATCTCGGGGCGACCCCAACGCTTCTGCTCGGCGATCTCCCGGCTGAGCGCGATCCCGCTCTTACCCAGTTGGGCCCGCTTCACCAGGAAAGAGCTATTACTCAGCTCCGCGTTGTAGCCGGTCAGGGTGAGATTACCCAAGGTGTGCACCAGTGCCTCATGCACCTCGGCGAAGCTCTCCTCACCTCGCAGGTCCTCGCCGAGCATCTGCTTCCACTCGGCGGTCGGGCTCTGCGGCATGACGTGTTCGATGGTCAGCGTCGTCGGCGAGACTGGCTCCTTGCTACCGTATGATTCTTCGAGCCATTGCAGCACCAACTTGCGCTGGGTGGCGCGGCCATTGAGGTAGAACGGGATCGACCGAACAGCGTCCCGCAGGTTGGCGTCGGTGGCGAAGTACTTTCGTCCCACCGACAGATAGGCGCGTACCGCCTCGTCGACCGACAGGTCCTTCCGCATGTCGGTTACGATGCGCAGCAGCACCCGGTTGATGCTCGCGGTGGCCCGGCCGATGAGCAGACGCCGGACGAAGTAGCTCTCGACATAGAGCATCGCAGAGGCGATCTGGCCGGAGGTCGCGGTCCCCTCCTGCCGACGGTCCAGCAGGTGCAGCAGCAGTGGCAATACGGTGGTGGTGTCCCACGCGTTCAGCCTGGTCAGGCGTCGCCGCACTTCCGGGTCTTGTTCCTCCTCGGGATGCAGGATGGCCCGCAGGAGGGCACCGAGGCCGCAGAATCTGCGCACCTCGTCCTCGATCTCCGTCTCGGTGCGCAGGCCGTTGAGCCGTTCCTGCTGACCAACGTAGGTGTCGGTCTGCTTCGCCTCGGGGTTGCGGTGCACCAGATCGAGCCAGAACAACTGTTCCAGTTCCCCAGAGTCCAGCTGCTTCTGCAGGGGGAACCACAACGAGTCGTAGACCGCTTCGCCACGGGTCGGTAGCCGCATGAACAGGTAATTTCGGAGCAGGTCGGCCTGGGTGAGCTTCAGGCCGGTGTTGTTGAGCGACTCGAAGATCCGATAAACGTTGTCGCCGGCCTTCGCCACGACCGAGACCAGGGACATCCCGGAAATGACGGCATCCTCGATGCGTTCGATGTCCAGCGGATCGTCCGGATCGTCGACGGCGACAAGTTGGGCGGCGAAGAATCGGTACGCCGCGCCCACCTGGTCACTGCCCCCAGCCTGTGGCGTCGCCTCCAGGCACGCCTCGTAGGCAGCCCGGTCTGCCTGAGTGGGAACGAGCTTCAATCGGTGGGCGGGCTTGTACTTGTTGATGAGATATTCCTGGTCGATCCGGTCTCGGTGGCCGAGGTCCTCGTGCTTGGCCCGGTGGTCGCGGATCGCACAGAGCAGGATCGACAGGGTGGTCAGCCGCTGCTGACCGTCCACGACAAGGAACTCCGATACCGAAGGCCCATAAGTGGGGCTGGGCGCGAGCACGAGCGAGCCGATGAAATGCGTGAGGTCCGGGCTCTCGACACGCTCCTCGGCCAACTTGCGGATATCGTCCCACAGTCGCTTGAGCTGCGAGTCAGTCCACGAGTAGGTCCGTTGATAGAGCGGCACCCGATACTGCTTCGCACCCTCGAGCAGCTCACGCAACGTCGTCTCGTGCGCCGAAACCATGCGCCGACTCCTCATCCTCGAAGCTGCATTCTGCAGCCGGCCGCCCGCCTTTGACACAGAGCAGCCACGATAGGCGCGATGTGGAGGAAATCAGCACGACCGCTCTGTCGTACTTGCGACAGGGACGAGTCGGGGCCGCGCCCAGACACAGCGGGCAGGTGTGTTCCTCCCGCAAGCAGGCCCGCTGGGCTGGCCAGCGAGCAAGAGCTGGGCGACCTCCTGCGCTCAGTTGCCGCAGATTGAACTCCAAGCCGAGCTCGCAGGTGAAACGGGTGTGGCAGGACCGGTGGTCGATGGCGAGGTTCCAGGTAGAACAGGTGTCGACCAGAACTCGAAGCTGGCCGGCTCGTGTGCGCTTCGCTGGCGCCGCCTGGTGCGGCACCACACGATCTGAACGCCGCACGCGGCCACGGCATTACGTGTGTCGCGTAACGTTCTCCTTGCTGTGCAAGAAGAACTGGTGTTCGCGCCGGAAGCGCGCCAACCGGTCAAGGCATTGCTCGAGCCGGTCCCGGCCGTGCGGGAGACGGCCGAGGCCGTCCCGGCTGACGGCGTCTTCCAGTTCGAACATGCTCCTCATCTTTCACGCTGTGTTGCCCCGGACGAAGTCTGGCCCGTCGATCCGGGCATCTCTTCCCCCAGCCGATGCAGATGGCTCAGCAGCGCTTCGATCTCGGCCGACGGCGCAGACCCTGAGCCGTAGAGCGCGCTGATGTCGCGCCGTAGCCCCTCCAGCAGTTGCCGCGCCTCGGGCACGTCGCCCAAGCCGGCGACAAGCATGGCGATCTGCTGCCGTAGCGGAAAGAGCTCCGGCGAGTCCGGCGGCATCACCCGCTGTTCTTCGGCGAGGAGCGCCCGCAGTTCTCGCAACGCCTCGGTCGCCTCGCCCAGCTCCGCCTGGCAGCTCGCCGCCTGCTGCCGGCACTGCCAGATCAATTCCTCGTCCGGCACGGGACGCTTGGCGAGATCGACGACGAGCCGCTGAAACTCCGGAAGCGCCTGCCGGAACGCCCCGGCCAGGACGTACAGGTTGGCCAGGTTGAGCCGCAGCTCCAGGACTCGCGGTTGCCTGGCGGCGTGCGCGCCGCTGATCGGCCGCAACACCGATTCGAGCAGCTCGGCGGCCTGGGTGAACCGCTCTTCCTCGGCAAGCTCCCAGGCCCTCTCCTCCACCTCGGCGAGCTGGTCGAGCGACGGCGGCTCGACGATCTCTGCCGCTGCTCGTGGACGGACGATGTCGATGCGCGTCGGCGGCAGCGGTGAACGGGGCGGCAACGGCCCGAACGGATACCGGTACGGCATTGTCGGGTCCACCCGCTGCCCGTCCGCCACAGTCGGGGCAGCGTCGGCTGCCTTCTCGGCATCGACCGCTCCGAACGGCGCCAGCAGCTCGTAGACCTCGGCCGCCGACTCGGGCCGGTGCTGCGGGTCCTTGGCAAGCAGCCGTACGAGGAGGTGCACCAGGACGTCCGGCACGCCCGCGCGGTGCTCCTGCACTGACGGGACGGGGTCGTTCAGGTGCCGGTGCAGCATGCCGAGTGGGTTGTCGGCCCGGTACGGCGGCTTGCCGGTGAGCAGCTCGAACAACACGCAACCGAGTGCGTAGAGGTCGGTGCGGGGACCTACGGCACTGTTGAGCGCCTGCTCGGGAGCCATGTAGGTGGGCGTGCCCAGCGTGTGCCCGGTGGCGGTCAGCCGGGGTACGTCCGGCCCAAGCAGGGCGGCCACCCCGAAGTCGAGGACCTTGACGGCGCCGCTGGGGGTCACCATGACGTTCTGCGGCTTCAGGTCACGGTGCACGAGCGAGGCCGCGTGCGCCACCGCCAGTACCGAGCAGATCTGTGTGCCGATGGCGGCGGCCCACGGCACGGCGAGCCATCCGCGTTCGGCGATCAGATCGGACAAAAGCACGCCCGGCACGAGCTGCATGACGATGTAGAGGTCGTCGCCGTGGTGGCCGACGTCGTGCACGCTCGGCACCCCGGGGTGGTCCAGGCGGGCGGTGACCCGTGCCTCACGGATGAACCGGTCGACAGCGGTGTCGCGGTCGCCATCGGGTACGGCGAGCTTACGCAGGAACTTGATGGCGACGGGCCGGTCCAGCTTCTCGTCGAAGCCCGCCCACACCTCCCCCATACCGCCGTGACCGATCGGATACGTCAGTTCGTATCGATCGGCTACTCGTTCCTGCGCCTGCATTCGTCTCCCCCGGCAGTCCTGTCAGATGACACCGACGAGTCGTCGGCTAGTACCGCTCGCCATAGATGTTGAGCAACTCCTGGTAAGCCTCTCGGACCGCATCGTCCGCACCGGGATCGTGTGCCGCGTTCTCGGCAGCCACGGCGGCGAGTTCGAGCGCGTTACGCACCCGGGTCAGTTCCGACTCCGTCTCGTCCCACAGCGTTGTCACGCGCTGCCGCTGTTCCGCCAGCGCCTTCCCCACGCTGCTCGTCGAATCCTCCGCCGCCGGGCCGGGCTGCCGGCGCCCCATCTGGGTACGCAACTGCTGGCGGCGGCTGAGCACGTCGCTCGCCTCCCAGAGCGCCTGCGCCAGGATCTGCCCACCCTCTGCCGCATCCATCACGCGGTCCACCTCGGGCAGTGCCCGGCCGGCCCGCTCCGCCAGCTCCACCAGGTCGAGGAAGTCTCGCCGGTCGTCGGCGTCGGTCAGGGTGCGGTGCAGGGCCGGAAAAGCCGCCTGGTCGGGCGCCTCGATCTGCGGTGGCGGCTTCGTCAACGTGATCGCGGCTAGCCCGCAGACCAGCAGAAGCGCGACCAGAAACAGCACGACAGGCAGTGGTGCGCCCGCGAAGAAGAGCACGGCGGAGAAGATCACCGTAGCGGTGCAGAGCACGAGGACGCCGGGCAGTTTCGACGGCTCCGGGGTGGCCGGGACCGCTCGCAGGTCGGTGATGCTGCCCCATTCGTGCCGGCGTGACGAGCGGGTCACTTTCAGCGCAGTGAGCGCTGTCGTGACCTGGGACTCGTTCACGGCGATCCAGAGGTGGAAGGTGGACGTGGACGGGGACAACCGTCCTCCTCTCGGCGAGTCTCGGTTATGCGATGCCCTTGCGGCGGCGGATCATCTGGTACGCCTGCCGGCGTGCGAACTCGTTGAGCTGCGACCGCAGGCTCTCGTCGTCGAGGTAGCGCTGCATCAGCTTGCCGTTGTCGTCGTGGCGGGACAGGATCACGTCCTCGATCCGCTTGTCGCAGACGACGCCGAAGTTGCTCTCGTCGTTGACCAGCGCGGCGGCTTCCAGCGTGCCGTCCTCCGCGAGGGCGACGATCTGCTGCTCGACCCAGACCTTGTCGGCCTCGCCCAGGCCGATACCGAACCGGTCGTTGAACACGTCGATCAGCTCCGAGAGCGCGACCTTCTCCGGGTCGTGCTGCGAGCCGACGCCACCACCGACGAAGCCGGGCAGCATCTGTTCCCCCTCGGGGGTCAGCGAGGCGTCGTGCTCACCGGTCTTGCTGACCCGCAGGTGGGTCAACTGCACCTCGCCGATGTCGACGGACGGGTCCTGCCGTCGCGGGAGCCGGTTGAGCAGCGCCCGACCGTACAGGTAGAGCCGCTCCAGGTCCTCGTCGTGGTAGGGCACCACCTGGCTGAGGAACGCGTACATCCGGGTGTAGTCGCGCAGCGCGGACCGGAAGCCGTCCGCGGCCTCCGGGTCGTCGGCGGCCAGGGCGTTGAAGCGCTGGACGGCCGGCTCGGTGAAGCGGTAGAGGGCGGCGTGGGCCCGCTGGAGGCCCGTCTCCGTGGTCGCCTTCCGCTCCGCCGCGAGCAGGGCCTCGGCGTACGCCTGCATCTCCGAGTCGACGAGGACCGGGTAGCCAGTGACGGCGTTCTGCGCGGTGTAGAGCAGGTTCGGGTCGGTGGGGGTGGTGGCGGCGGTCTCGAAGTACGGCTTGAACTGCTCGGCGATGTCGCCGGCCTCGTTGACGAAGTCGAGAACGAACACGTCACCCTGGCTCTTGAGCGGGTGGGTGCGGTTGAGCCGGGACAGGGTCTGCACCGCGGCGACGTTCTTGAGCAGCTTGTCGACGTACATGGTGGTGAGCAGCGGCTGGTCGAAGCCGGTCTGGTACTTCTCGGCGACGACCAGGATCTTGTACTCGGTGTCCTGCTTGGCCTTCGGCGTACCGGCGTGCTTGTCGTCGGCGGCGGTGTAGCCGAACCTGCCGGGTAGCTCACCCTCGCCGAAACCGTTGATCCGCGCCTCGGTGTGCTCGACGCCGTCGACCTCCAGATCACCGGAGAACGCCACGAGGGAGTCGCAGCCCACGTAGCCCTGCATCTCGACGTACTTCTTGATGGCGGTGTGCAGGCGGACGGCGGCCTCGCGGGAGCCGGTGACCACCATGGCCTTGGCGCGCCCGCCGAGGCGCGGTGCGGTGTGCTTGCGGAAGTGCTCGACGATGATCTCCGCCTTCTGTGCCTGCATGGTGGGGTGCAGGCTGGCGAAGCGGGCGAGCTGGGCGCCGGCCTTCTTCGGGTCGACCTCCGGGTCGTCGGGGTTGGCGTTAGCCAGCTTCCAGTACGACTTGTAGGTGAGGTAGTTGCGCAGCACGTCGAGGATGAACCCCTCGTCGATGGCCTGCCGCATCGAGTACGTGTGGAACGGTTGCGGGTTGCCGGTGACCGGGTGCGGCGTGCCGAACAGTTCGAGCGTCTTCGGCTTCGGGGTGGCGGTGAACGCGAAGTACGACAACGTCTCGTGCCGGCCCCTGGCCAGCGCCGACGCCGTGAGCAGGTCACCGGACTCGTCGACGTCGTCGCTGCCGAGCTTGAGCAGCACCTTCTTCAGCGCGGCGGCCGAGTCGCCGGACTGCGACGAGTGCGCCTCGTCGACGATGACCGCGAACCGCTTCCCCTTGAGGCCCTGCACCTGGTTGAGCACGTACGGGAACTTCTGCATCGTGGTGATGACGACCTTGGCCGTCTCACCCTGAAGCGCGGCGGCGAGCTGCGCGGAGTCCTTGTCGATCCGCTGCACCACGCCGGGCACGTGCTCGAACTGGAACACGGTGTCCTGCAACTGCCGGTCGAGGACGACCCGGTCGGTGATGATGATGACCTTGTCGAAGACCGGCTCGTTGGGGCGCAGCCCGTCCTTGGCGGTGTCGGGCGCGGTGTGCAGGCTGGACAGCCGGTGCGCCAGCCAGGCGATGGTGTTCGACTTGCCCGACCCAGCCGAGTGCATGACCAGGTAGTTGTGACCCGATCCGTGCCGGGCCGCATGGTCGGTGAGCTGGGTGACCGCGTGCCACTGGTGGTAACGCGGGAAGATCAGCGCCTTGGATTCCTTGTCGTAGTGCAGGAACCGCCGGACCAGGTCCATGAAAACGTCGGGGTCCCAGATCTGCTCCCAGAGATAGGAGCTGCGGTAACCCTTGTCCGTAGCCGGCGGGTTGCCGGCGCCACCGGACACGCCGGGCCCGTTCGACCCGGTGTTGAACGGTAGAAACCGGGTCTTCTCCCCCGCGAGCTTCGTCGTGACGAAGACCAGGTCAGGGTCGACGGCGAAATGTACGAGGGTACGCCGAGCGAAGATCAGTTCCTTCGGGTCGCGGGTCTTGCGGTACTGCTCCTTGGCGTCCTCGACGGTCTGGCCGGTGAGCGGGTTCTTCAGCTCGGCGGTTGCCAACGGAATGCCGTTGACGAAGAGAACCAGGTCGAGGGTGTTGTTGTTGCTTGTCGAGTACGCGAGCTGACGGGTGACGGTGAGACGGTTGGCGCGGTAGAGCTTGAGCGCGTCGTCGGTGATGGCGTGGGCGGGCTTGAAGTAGGCGAGACGGATGAGCACGCCCTTGTCCTTCACGCCACGGCGGAGGACGTCGAGTGGGCCGCGCTCATCGATCTGCTTGGCGAGGTGCTGGGCAAACTGCCGCTGCGCCTCGTCCGGGTTGTTGCCGTGGTAGGCCAGAAGCTTCGCCCACTCGTCCGGCTGGGTAGCGCCGATGAACGCGAGCAGCTCGGCGGGGTCGAGTCCGAGTTGGGGCCTGTAGGTGCTGCCGTTGCCCCGCAGCCAGCCCGAGCCGAGCAGCTGACCCTCAATTGCTGCCTCGAACGCCTGCTCCTGCGGAACCGGGCTCATACGTCCATCCCCCCCGCAGTCGTGACCTCGACCTGTCCGGTGACGGCCGCGGTGATCAGTGCCTGTCGCCGCTCCGTCAGATGATTGATCCTCCGCGAAAGCGCTGACCGCATGGCCGCCGCTCGATCCCATTCCCTGTCAATCTTCTGCACAATTTCGCGTTGCTCATGTAGGTCTGGAGCAGGGATCCTGAGGCCGCGAACGATATCCTGGCTAATATTCGGCTGACCCCCGCCAGACGCCAGCCGGATGATCTCCGACCGGTGGGAGAGAAACCAATAGAAGGCAAATCTTGTGTCGACGAGAGTCGCTTGGGACAACACGCAGCACGCCTGATTGACGCAAGCTTCGGTTTCGAGCATACCGACCCGACCAATCGTAGCCCCGTACATCGCGACTATGAGGGAACCGGGCCTATAGAGAGCTAGGGTCGGATACTCCCGCAGAGCCAACCTAGACACCCGACGATTGACAGCAGTGACAGGACCGTCACGCAGATCGCCGGTGTTTACCCACGGAACATCACCCTCAAAATAAGTAGCCTCGCTCGACTTGGGTGTAGTTCCGCTTCCGGTTCGAAAGACACGCCCAACGCGATTTAAAGCCCATCCGGACGCGACCTTGGGCATCCAAGGTACACCAGTTTCTACGTGGTCAATCGAGCGCAGGGTGCCGGTCGTCATGGCCCGGCATAACTCGACTAGACGCTCGTCCATGAGGGACAGTTGCTGCAACGATAAAGCTGACAGCCTGTCTAGCACGGCAACCTTTGCGTCGAGCAAGTCGGCGATGCGGCGCTGCTCCTCAATCGGCGGCATTGGAATCGGTGCGGATGCGAGCCGTTCGCCTACAAGTTCAATCTGGTTTGTTGCTCCCACGATAAGTGCCGAGTAGATGTAGTGCTGAAACGGATCCGAGGATAAATAATAGTATGCGAACCGGGGATGAAGCACGTCTGGCCGCACTCTGACACGGGTCACATGACCATCGGCCATCGCCACACGGCGATCGGGCGAGCCCGTAAAGTAGCCCACCCGGCCTAACGTGCCTCGACCTGTCGAATTGATCAGGACGTCACCCGGACGCAGCAGCCCCTTCAGGTTTGCAGGGTTGCCACCGAAGGCGTGGAAGCGGGCCCGGCTCCAATCAAGACCCCCCGGCTGGTTTGCTGCCTGGCTTACCGCCCAGACCGGCCCATCCTCCACATAGTCTGGAGCAGATCCTCGACTAATGGAAAGGGCAGCGCGCTTCAGGGGCCACCATCTCCAGGAGGCCGGTATGCGCAGCCCGGCAAGTCCAACGCTCACCTCGTCACCTCGCCGAGCAAACTCTGAATCTCAGCCTCAAGAGCCTTGATCTCGGCGTCAATCTCCGCGAGCGGCCGGGGCGGCGCATATACGTAGAAATATCGCGTGAAAGGGATCTCATAGCCGACCTTGGTCTTGTTCTCGTCGATCCAAGCGTCAGGGACGTGCGGCAGCACCTCGCGTTCGAGGTAGTAGTGGATGTCCTCTTCGAGCGGGACGTTTTCGTTGTCGCGCAGGTCGGTATCCGGCAGCGGCTTGCCCTTGCGGTCGGTCTGCACCTCCCCCTCGGGTGAGCTGACCGAGAACGCCTCCCACACCGCCTTCTCCACTGCTGTCGGCAGCTTCCCCAGTCCGTTCAGCTTCATCGCGAACTCGGCGCGCGTCGCAGACGATGTACCGATCAGCGACTTCGCCGCCGCCAGCAGCGACTCCCGCTCCGCGTACTTGAGCACCGCCTTCGCCTCCGCGAGCAGCGCGACCGTCTCCTCCGTGACCTCGAAGCGCAGCCGCAGCGGGCGCTCGACGGTGATCCGCTGGTAGCCGAAGTCCGTGGTCTTGAAGACCTTCACCTTGGCGTGCTGCGGGTGCTCCGCATCGTCCGCGATGGCCAGCGCGTTCACGTACGCCCGGGTCAGCTCGGCGATGTGCTCGTCGGTGAGCATCTTGCGCTTGTCGCCGAGGCTCTTGCGCATCTTCGTCCAGTAGTCGCGGCCGTCGAGCAGCACGACCTTCCGACGGCGAGCCGGCGCCTTGCGGTTGGTGAGGATCCAGAAGTACGTGGAGATGCCGGTGTTGTAGAAGAGCTGGTCGGGCAGCGCGACGATGCCCTCCAGGAGGTCGTTCTCCAGGATCCAGCGGCGGATCTCCGACTCACCGGAGCCGGCTGCGCCGGTGAACAGCGGCGAGCCGTTGAAGACGATCGCCAGGCGGCTGCCACCGTCCTCGGGGCGCTTCATCTTCGAGATCATGTGCTGGAGGAAGAGCAGCGAACCGTCGTTGATCCGGGGCAGGCCGGCACCGAAGCGGCCGGCGTGGCCGCGGGCCGCTTCGTCCTTGACGAACTTCTCGACCTTCTTCCACTCGACCCCGAACGGCGGGTTGGCGAGCATGTAGTCGAACCGCTCGCCCTCGTGGCCGTCCTGGTTGAACGAGTTCCCGAAGGCGATCTTCGTCGGGTCGCCGCCCTTGAGCATCATGTCGGAGCGGCAGATCGCGTAGGTCTCGCCGTTGAGCTCCTGCCCGTACACCTCGACGGTGGCGTGCGGGTTGTGGGCCTGGATGTGCTCCTGCGCCTCGGTGAGCATGCCGCCGGTGCCGCAGGCCGGGTCGTAGATCTTGCGGACGATACCCGGGGTGACGAGGTCGTCCTCGTCGGGCGCCAACAGCAGGTTGACCATAAGCCGGATGACCTCACGCGGCGTGAAGTGCTCACCCGCGGTCTCGTTACTGATTTCCGAGAAGCGGCGGATCAGATCCTCGAAGACGTAGCCCATCTGGTGGTTGGACACCACGTCCGGGTGCAGGTCCACTTCTGCAAACTTGGCAACCACCTGGTAGAGCAACCCGGCTTCGGCGAGCCGGCTGATCTGGGCGTCGAAGCCGTACTTATCCAGCACGTCGACCGCGCCCGGCGAAAACCCGCCGATGTAGGCGCGCAGGTTGAGCGCCACGTGGTCTTGGTCGCCGAACGAGGTCTTGAAGGACAACTCGCTGGTGTTGTAGAACGGCAGTCCGGCTGCCCTCCGCAGCACCGGTTCCATGTTCTGCACGCCGGCGTCCTGGAGCTGCTGGTACCGGGCGAGCACCGCGTCCTTCGTCGGCTCCAGCACGCAGTCCAGCCGTCGCAGCACTGTCAACGGAAGGATCACACGTCCGTACTCGGACTGCTTGTAATCGCCGCGAAGCAGGTCGGCCACAGACCAGATGAAGTTGGCCAACTCTTGGTGCTTGGTGCTCACCAGTTTCCTTTCGATTGCCTTAAGACAAGCAGTATCACTGCCGTCCTGCATCGTTGTAGTCGCCCACTCGGCCGAAACGATCAACCGAGCGTCAGCGTGTCGTCTCAGGCGGAGGATGCACGGCGGGCCACCGGCCCGCAGGCTTCCGCATCTGTCACCAGAACGCCGCCCCCGCGTCGGATATCTGACGGAAGGAAGATCCGCCGGGGAATCACCCGGGGCCATCCGCGGGGCGGACCGCGCCACGGGCCAACCCGTCGGCCGTGAGCTGCACCAGCTCCGCCCCGAGCGTCGCCGCCTGCCGCAGCGCCGACTCGAACGCGTGCAGCCGCCGGAACGCCTCCCCGTACGCCTGCTGTTCCTCCCGCGCCACCCGCCGCACCTGCGCCCGCCGCACGTCGAACCGCAGCGTCCCCGACAGGCTCGACGCCTGCCGCTCATTCGTCGACGTCCGAAGCTGGCCCGCCAGGAACCACGAGTCCAAGGCGGCGGAATTCGGCCGCAGCAGATACAGGTTGCGCCCCAGCAGCGCGCCATCGGTCGTCACCACCCGTGCGACGAGCTGCCGCGCGATCATCGGCACCACCACGTCCCCGGAGGCCAGGACGATCTCCTGCCCGAGCCGCCCGTCGTCGCGGCCCGAGGGTTCGCCGCCGCCGAGCACGTCCGGCACGGTCAGCACCGGCCTACCGTCGCCGGTCGGCTCACCGTCGTCGCCGGAGGCAGCGCCCCGGATCGGTCCGAGAAGCTGCAAAGCGCCGGCCCGGACCAACTCGCCGACCGTGAGGAACTCCCCCTGGCCCCCGTCGGCTGCGGGCGTCACCTGTGGCATCAGTGTGGGCAGGTCGGCGACGACGGCGGCGAGGCGCTCGCGTGTGCGTACCAGATGTTCGCCTGTCGCCTCGCCCGCGACGGCGGGCTGGCGACGCGCGGGGGTGAGGTCGACGTCGTCGTCGAGCAGTTCGATGACGTCGGCGGCGCGGGCGTAGCCGGGCTCGTCCACCTCGCCGTCGGCGGTGAAGGCCCGCCAGGTCTCCAGGATGCGGGAGTGGTCGCCGGTGGCGGCGTCGACGAACAGCGTCCGCGCCGGCAGCGGCGCGTCGGCGGGCGGGCGGCGCAGCACCCACAGGTGCAGGGGTACGCCGTGCGGTGCCGCCGCCCCCGGTGGCAGCGCGACGACGGCGCGCAGCGCGCCGCGGCGCAGCAGTTCCTTGCGGATGCGGCGGCCGGCGCGGCGGCCGGCCACGGCGGGGGGCATGAGGAGTACGGCGTGGCCGCCGGGGCGCAGGTGGGATAGCGCGTGCTGGACCCAGGCGAGTTCCGGCTCGGTACGTGGGGTGGTGCCGACGATCCAGCGGGGGTCGTGGCCGAGTTCCTCGTCGCCCCAGTTGCTGGCGCCGAAGGGCGGGTGGCAGACGACCGCGTCGAACGTGCGCCCCTGGTAGTCGTCGGCGCGCAGTGAGTCGCCGGTGCTCACCTCGCCTGGTACGTCGCGCAGCGCCAGCCACAGTCCGGCGAGCCGGGCGAGGTCGGGGTCGAGTTCCTGCCCGTACGCGGAGGTGCAGCCGGCGCGGACGGCGGCGCGCAGTGTGGCGCCGGTGCCGGCGGCGGGGTCGAACACGGAGCCGCCGGCGACGGCGGCGAGCCCGGCCATCAGGTCGGCGATGTCGTCGGGGGTGGCGAAGGGGCGGCCCGGTCCGGGGGCGGAGAAGCGTTGCCAGAGCGCGTCGAAGGCGCCCTGTGGGCCGAGTTCGTCGGCGAGCGCGTCGACGTCCGGCAGCAGCGCCTTGAGCTGCGGGTCCGCGGGACGGGCAGGTCGTTGGCCGCGTTGCCGGGCGAGCAGCCGGGCCCCGACGGCGGCGAGCCCGGCGGCCGGTGAGGCGCCGGCCGGGGCGAGGTGGCGCCAGAGCCGGTCGGCGGTGGCGAGTTCCGGGAGCTTGCCCTGGGCGTGCAGCCAGCGTTCGACCTGGGCGAGGTCGAACTCCGGGCTGGTGGCGCTGCCGCCGACCGGGTCGGGGAAGTCGCCGTGCCGTTTGCGCCAGTTGCTGACGGCGGCCCGGCCGACACCGGCGAGCCGGGCGATCTCCGCTGCGGTGATTGTCGGTGTCTCCTGCACGTTCGGAGTGTGTCACATCTGTCAAGCATGATGCTCGTTGACACCGTTCACAGATGATGCTCTTATTGACGCCGCCACGTTCACAGCAGGAGGAAAACGATGCGCAAGACCACCACGCTCGCCCTGATCGCCGGCGCCCTCATGGCCCTGGGCTGCGGCGCCGGCACCACCGACGACACCACCGGAAGCAAGGCCGATTCCGGCACCGAGGCGGCCGCCGGCAAGACCGACGGCGGCAAGACGGACGCCGGCAAGAGCGACGACAACCCGAAGACCGCGAAGATCGGCCAGCCGGCCCGCGACGGCAAGTTCGAGTTCACCGTCAAGTCCGCCAAGTGCGGCGTCGGCAAGGTCGGCTCGTCGGCGTTCGGCGCCACGGCGCAGGGCCAGTTCTGCCTGGTCACGCTCAACGTGAAGAACATCGGCAAGGAGTCGCAGATGTTCGACGGCAGCAGCCAGAAGGCGTACGCGGCCAACGGCACCGAGTACTCCGCCGACGGCTCGGCCGGCCTCTACGCCAACAAGAACGCCGAGACGTTCCTCAACGACATCAACCCCGGCAACCAGGTCACCGGCGTGGTCGTCTTCGACATCCCCAAGGGCGTCAAGCTCGCCCGCCTGGAGCTGCACGACTCGCCGTTCTCCGGCGGCGTGACCGTCGCGCTGAGCTGACCAGCCACCGCTGCGGGGCGGGCCGCACCCGCCCCGCACCCCCGACCCCGAGAGGAACCGCAATGTCCGACCCGACCCAGCCCGCGCCGCCCGACCGGACCGGCGACGCGACGATGCCGAACCCGCCCGCCGCAGCGAACCGCCCCGCAGACGCGCGTCCCCTCGTCGCCGGCGGCGTCGTGCTCGCTCTCGCGATCAGCGGCGTCATCCTGGCCGGCGCGCTCACCGAGGACGACGAGCCGCAGCCGGTCACCGCTGCTCAGCGCAGCACCGTCCCCGCCTCGGCGTCCCCGTCCGCCGCGCCGACCACGGCGGCCCCGACCACCGCCGCGCCCACCCCGGCCGCGCCGGCCACCACCGAGCCGCCGGCGCCGTCGCCCACTCCGAAGCCGAAGGTCGTGAAGGGACGCGGCGACGACGTGGTGCGCATCCCCGACCTGACCGACCTCGCGGTCGTCAAGTTCACCTGCCGGTGCAACAGCAACACGGTGCTCAAGAGCGACGGCGACGGGCTGCTCGTCAACGAGATCGGGTCGTACACCGGCAAGCGGTGGATCAACGTGGAGGACGGCTCGCTGACGACGCAGTTCGAGATCGAGGCCAGCGGCTCGTGGACGCTCACCATCGGCACTGTCGCGCAACTGGCCACCACGTCGGAGACCGGAAAGGCGTCCGGCAAGGGTGACGACGTGCTGCTGCTCGGCGGCGACGCCACCGCCGTGCGGATCACCCACCGGCGCGGCTCGTCCAACTTCGTCGTCCATGCGTACTCCCTGGACGACGGCGAGGGGGGCCTGCTCGTCAACGAGATCGGCGCGTACTCCGGCGTCCGCCCGCTCACCACGCCCGCGCTCGTGCAGATCACCGCCGACGGCAACTGGACCATCGCGCCGGCCTGACCCCCGCCCTCCCATACCCGTCAGGAGCAAGTATGCGACCCGATGAGTTCCGCCACGCCCTGAGCCTCCTGCCCGCGCCCCTGTACGCCCGCGCGCTCCCGCTGCGCCGCTACGTCTTCCGCACCACCTGCCCGCAGTGCCAGCGCATCGGCGACGCGGTCACCCTCGCCCTGACCGCGGCGCACTACGACCAGCTCGCCTCGGCCGGGCAGCTCCTGGACAACGCCACCCGGCTGGCCGAGGAGCACGGCGCCGACTGCCGGTCACAACCGGAGCCGGAACGGGGACGTGGGCAGGTCCAGCGGTGGGCGACAGCTTCCGCGCCGGTCGTCGCCGCGACCGACGCGAGCTGGAAGGGCCGTGCCGGCGGCATCGGGTACGTGGCGAGCGACGGCCGGTACGGCTTGCGCAGCCGGGGCACCGGCCGCCTGGACCCGACCGGCGCGTCCCGAGTGCTGATCAACGAGCTGCGGGCGGTGGACTTCCTGCTCACCGCGTACGACGACCCGCCACCGGCGATGACCGTGCTGGTGGACAGCCTCTCCGCGCTGCGGTGGTTGCACCGCTGGCAGTCCGGCTCGGTGGCGGACATGCCGGCCGGTTACAGCCTGCGCCGGCGCCGCTGGGCCGACCGGCCGACGCTGGTACGCCTCGCCGAGCAGGTGAGCCGTCGACCGGACCTGTCCTTCCGGCACGTCAAGGCGCACAGCGGGCACGCGCTCAACGAGGCCGCTGACGGGCTGTCACACATGGCCCGCCGCCGGGTCGGGGAGAGCTTCGACGTTCGCCCCCGGGCTCGCGCGCTGGCGGAGGCGTTTCTGCGGGACTGGCACGCGAGCCTCATCCACTGATCCCGGGCCCGGCCGGGTCACCAGTCGCGGGCCCAGTCCGGCGGCGGTACGACGGCGAGCTGCGGCTCCCCGCTGATCGGCTCCAGCGCGTGCACGATCCGCAGGTCCCCGTCGGCGGCGGCGTCGGCGTCGGTCAGCACCCGGCCGCTGCTGCCGTCGGCGCTGACCAGCACCCACCGGTCCGGGTGGACGCCGCCGTCGTCGACCAGCGCCCGTACGCCGAACGCCCGGGCGAGGGCAACCGCGAGGTCATGTTCGCGCAGACCGGTGGCGTCGGCCAGGTCGGTGTCGCCGGTGAGGATCCAGCCGAATCCCTCGTCCTCGTCAGGCGGCGTGAGCATCACCACCGGCCGAGGATCGTCGATGGCCCGGTCCTCGATCCGCCCGACGTACACGGTCTCCGGTGCGACGCCGTACTCCGTCAGCAGGAACGCGCGAAGGTCCGCCGCCGGCAGTCCGGCGGCGAAGTGGATCCGATACCGCACTCCCCACCCCTCTCCCAGGCCGGCGTGTGACCCGCCACAGTGCTTGCCTCGCCGGCTTGCCGGGAGTTGGCTGTGGCGTATGGCCCGCATCGCGTACCACGACGCGGACGCCGAGGCGTTCGCCGCGACCCGGCACCTCACCGACGACGGTCTCACGGCCTGGCGGGCCGCCGTCGCCCGGCACCTCGGCCCGCGTCGAGGCATGCGGCTGCTGGACCTGGGCGCCGGGACCGGTAGCTGGGCACGAGCCTTCAGCGGCTGGTTCCCCGGCGTCGAGGTCGTCGCCGTCGAGCCGTCGGCGGCGATGCGCGCACGGTGCGCGTTCGCGCCGCTGGTCGCGGGCGACGCCGGGCACCTCCCGCTCGCCGACGGCAGCGTCGACGGGGCGTGGTTGTCCACTGTCATCCACCACGTGCCGGACCTGGCCGCCGCGGCGCGCGAGCTGCGCCGGGTGCTGCGGCCCGGCGCGCCGGTGCTCATCCGGTCGGCGTTCGCCGGACGCCACGAGGCGATCACGCTGTTCGACTACTTCCCCGAGGCGGTCCGCGTGCTGGACACGTATCCCGCCGTCGCCGACGTCGCGGCCGCCTTCGCCGGCGCCGGCTTCGCCGCCGCGGTGGTCGAGGCGGTCCCGCAGGTCACCGCGCCGTCGCTGCGGGAGGCGGCGGCCGGCCTGCGCCGGGAGGCGCACACGCCGCTTCAGCTGATCACCGATGCGGAGTACGCCGCCGGCGTCCAGCGGTTACGCGAGGCGGCACGTGCCGACAGCGGCCCGGTGATCGACGCGCTGGACCTGCTGGTGCTGCGCTGATCCCCGGTGACCTGCCCCGGCGGTGGTTAGGGTGGGGCGATGGACACTCGTCAGTGGACGGTCGTCGGGGCACCGTCGAGCGCGGGCGCCCACACCCCGGGCGTCGAACGCGCACCAGCCGCCCTGCGCGCCGCCGGCCTGCTCGACCTGCTGGGCGCCGACGTCGAGGACGCCGGTGACGTGCCGGGCTTCCGGTGGCGGCCGGATCCGGCGTACCCCAGGGGTCAGAACGCGGGCGCGGTGGCCGCCGTCGCCTCGGCGGTGGCCGACCGGGTCGCAGCGGCGCTGGGCCGGGGGCGCGCGCCGCTGGTGCTCGGCGGCGACTGCACGGTGACGCTCGGCCTGGTCGCCGGCTGCGCGCGGGCCGGGCTGCCGTCCGCGCTGGTGTACGTGGACGGCGGCCCGGATCTCTACACCCCGGAGACCCGCGCCAACGGCAACCTGGACGCGATGGGGTTGGCGCACATGCTCGGCCTGCCGGGGACGCTGCCCGAGGTGGCGGGTGTCGGGCCGGCGGTGCCGCTGCTGTCGCCGGAGCGGGTGGTGGTGTACGGGGACTCGCTGCCCCGGGGTGACCACGAGCGGGAGCTGGTGGCGGAGCTGGGGCTGGCGTACGTGCCGGCCGACGAGGTGCACGCCGACGCGCGGGCGGCGGCACGCCGGGCACGGTCGGTGGCCGAGGGCGCGGCCGACCGGTTCGTGGTGCACTTCGACGTGGACGTGCTGAGCTTCGTGGACGCGCCGCTGGCGGACGTGCCGGAGCCGTTCGGGCTCAGCCTCGGCGAGGCGGCGGCGACGCTGGCGGAGCTGGTGGCGAGCCCTCGGTTCGCCGGGCTGTCGGTCACCGAGATCAACCCGGCTCACCTGCCGGACGACGAGGTGCTCCCCCGGTTCGTCGACACGTTGGCCGGGGCGCTGACCGGGCGTTAGGCGGTTTCCGCGAGGTGTAGAGGTCATGGGTGGCACACGCGGTGCTCCACCCACCGCCGGCCGGCGGACGGGTCAGCGACGCCAGTGCTGGCGCGGGGCGTAGCCCTCGCGGCGCAACCAGTGTTCGGTGTAGACGATCCGGTCGGCCTCGATCACCACGAGCGGGTCCTCGGGCGGCTCGGACAGCGACCGGCCGCGCTCGGCGTGTTCGTTCTCCCAGCGGAACGCGGCCCAGTGGTGCGCCCGGTCGGGGTGGTCCGGGCCGAGCACCCGGGCGGTGCCGAACACCTGGGCGCCACGGCTGCTGGCCAGCCCGACCAGCGGCGCGAAGACGCCGATTGACACCCGGGGGTCGGCGGCGATGTTGCGCATCTTCGGTGAGCGCGGCGCGGCGGTGAACATCAGCGTGAAGTCGAGCGGGTAGTAACGCACCGGCGTGGCGAGCGGCCCGTCCGGCCCGGTCGTGGCGAGCACGCACATGTTCTGCGACGACAGCAGGTTGAGGATGCGTTCGGCCAGGCGTTCCCGGTCCAGCTTTCTCGTCGGCGTCGGCCCGGTCAGCCAGGGGTTCGTCAACGGCACGGCGCGTCCTCGATCATGACGGCACCCTACCGGCCCGGCTCAGGCGACCGGCGCGGTGCTGTCCCGCAACACCACAGCGCCGGGCAGGCGTACGACCCGGCGGCGGCGAGCGGTGTTCTCGGTCAGGGCCAGTCTCATCGCCTCCTCGCCGAGCCGGTGCAGCGGCAGCGCCACAGTAGTGAGCGGCGGGGCGAGGTCGCGTACGACAGGGATGTCGTCGAAGCCGGCGACCGAGACGTCGCCGGGCACCGACAGCCCCCTGTCGCGCAGCGCCGCGTACGCGCCGACGGCCATCACGTCGGTGCACGCGAACACGCAGGTGGCGTCGAGCCCTCGGTCGAGCAGCTCGGTCATCGCCCGGTAGCCGCCGTCGCGGGTGAACGCCGCCTCGGCCACCGCGCCCGGGTCGAGCGCCACACCGGCGGCGGTCAGCTCGTCGCGGAACCCGCCGAGCCGGTCGGCGACAGTGGTCAGCTCGGGCGGGCCGGAGAGCACAGCGAAGCGGCGGTGGCCCAGGCCCAGCAGCGCGCGGGCCAGCTCGGCGGCACCGGACCGGTTCTCCGGCAGGACACTGTCGACCTTCAGGGTGCGGTGCCGGCTGACCACCGCGACCCGGCCGCCGCCGTCGAGGTAGGGCGCCAGCTCGGCAGCCATGGCCCGCTCCCAGCGGGGGTCCTCGAATCCGGAGCCGATGAGCAGGATCGCCGGGGCGCGTTCGGCGCGCAGCATCGACACGTACGCGATCTCGCGTTCCGGGTCGCGGAACGTGCTGGCCAGCATGACCAGCAGGTCATTGTCGGCGGCGACGCGCATGACGCCACCGGCGACCGCCGCGAAGTAGGGGTCGGTGACGTCGTGGCAGACGACGCCGACGCTGCGCCGGGACGCGCCGGCCAGCGCGCGGGCGTGGGCGTTCGGGGTGTACGCGAGGCGCGCGGCGGCGGCCAGGACGCGGTCGTGCAGGTGCGGGGTGACCCGCCGGCCGTTCAGTGCCCGGGAGGCGGTGGCCAGGGAGACCTCAGCCGCCCTGGCCACGTCTTCCAGCGTCACGTGCGACATCGATGCGGCTCCCTGCGGAACGTCTTGACCCGGTGTTCCGGCGTGGCTACGGTAGCACCCTGAAAGCGCTTACTGAAAGCGCATTCAGGGCCGGGAGGCACAGTGGAACGTACGTCCGTCGGCATCATCCTCAACGGCGTCACCGGCAGGATGGGTTACCGGCAGCACCTCGTCCGGTCCCTGCTCGCCATCCGCGAACAGGGCGGCGTGCCGGCCCGCGACGGCAGCCGCATCTGGCCCGAGCTGACCCTCGTCGGCCGGGACGAGAACCGGCTCGGCGAGATCGCCGGGCGGCACGGGCTGTCGGCGTACACGACGGACCTGGACGCGGCACTCGCCGACGACGCCAACCGGATCTACTTCGACGCGCAGGTGACCGCGCAGCGGGAGAAGGCGATCCGGGCGGCGATCGAGGCCGGCAAGCACGTCTACACCGAGAAGCCGCTCGCCGAGGGGTTCCTCGCCTCGCTGGAGCTGGCCCGGCTCGCCGCCGCCGCCGGCGTCCGCAACGGCGTCGTGCAGGACAAGCTGTTCCTGCCCGGCCTGCGCAAACTGAAGCGGCTGGTGGACGGCGGCTTCTTCGGCCGGATCCTATCCGTGCGCGGCGAGTTCGGCTACTGGGTGTTCGAGGGCGACTGGCAGGCCGCGCAGCGTCCGAGCTGGAACTACCGCGCCGAGGACGGCGGCGGCATCACGCTGGACATGTTCCCGCACTGGCACTACGTGCTGGAGCAGATCATCGCCCCGGTCACCGCCGTCACCGCCGTCACCGCCACGCACGTCCCCGAGCGCGTCGACGAGGCCGGGAACAGCTACCGGGCCACCGCCGACGACGCCGCGTACGGCATCTTCGAGCTGGCCGGCGGCATCGTCGCGCAGATCAACTCCTCCTGGGCGGTCCGCGTGCACCGGGACGAGCTGGTCGAGTTCCAGGTCGACGGCACGCACGGCAGCGCGGTGGCCGGGCTGCGCGACTGCCGCATCCAGCACCGGGGCACCACCCCGATGCCCGTGTGGAACCCCGACCTGCCGGTCACCGAGCCGTTCCGCGCGCAGTGGCAGACGGTGCCGGACAACGGCGAGCACGACAACGCGTTCAAGGTGCAGTGGGAGGCGTTCCTGCGCCACGTCGTCGACGACGAGCCGTTCCCGTGGGACTTCCTGGCCGGCGCCCGAGGCGTGCAACTGGCCGAGGCCGGGCTGCGCTCCGCCCGCGAGGGGCGGCGGGTGACGATCGAGGAGATCCCCCGGTGAGCACACGCATCACGCTGCCGGTTCCAGGCGGCGGCACCGAGAAGCTGACGTTGCGCGAACCGCCCGCCTGGCGCCGGCCGTTCGCGCCGCCGGCCAGCCGGATCGCGTACGCGGCGGCGCACGTCGTCGCCGACCCGTACGCCGACAACTCCCCCGGCCGCCCGGCGCGGCTGGACTGGGACGCGACGCTCGCGGTGCGGCGCGACCTGTGGTCGTGGGGCCTCGGCGTGGCCGAGGCGATGGACACGGCGCAGCGCGGGATGGGGCTGGACTGGGCGGCCACCCGGGAGCTGATCCGGCGCAGCGCCGCCGAGGCCGCAGCCTGCGGCGGGCGCATTGTGGCCGGGGCCGGCACCGACCAGCTCACCGACGTCCCGCGCACGCTGGACGAGGTGGTCGCCGCGTACGCCGAGCAGGTCGCGTTCGTGCGGGGGTGCGGCGCCACGCCGGTGCTGATGGCCAGCCGGCACCTCGCCGCGCTCGCCACCGGCCCCGACGACTACCTGCGCGTCTACGAGCGGGTGCTGCGCGAGGCCGGCGTGCCGGTGGTGCTGCACTGGCTCGGCGACATGTTCGACCCGGCGCTGGCCGGCTACTGGGGCTCGGCCGACCTGGACGAGGCCACCGCCACGTTCGCCGCGCTGGTGCACGCCCACGCCGAGGCGGTCGACGGGGTGAAGGTGTCGCTGCTGGACGCCGCCCGGGAGGTCCGGCTGCGGGAGCTGCTGCCACCGGCGGTGAAGGTCTACACCGGCGACGACTACCACTACCCGGAGCTGATCGAGGGCGACGGGAAGCGGTTCAGCCACGCGCTGCTCGGCGCGTTCGCGGCGATCGCCCCGGCCGCGTCCGCCGCGCTGGGGCGCCTCGACGCGGACGACACGGCCGGGTTCCGGGCGGTCCTCGATCCGACGGTGCCGCTGTCCCGGCACCTGTTCGCCCCGCCCACGCCGTACTACAAGACCGGCGTCGCGTTCCTGTCCTGGCTCAACGGGCGGCAGCCGGGCTTCACCATGGTCGGCGGCCTGCACGGCGGGCGCGGCGTCCCGCACCTGGTCCAGGTGTTCCGGCTGGCCGACGCCGCCGGGCTGTTGCGCGACCCGGAGCTCGCGGCCCGGCGGATGCGCGCGTACCTGGACGTCGCGGGCGTGCCCGGATGACCACCGATGCGCGGCTGGCGAGGCTGTCGCTCAACCAGCGCACCACGCAGCGCTGGTCCGTGGCCGAGGCGGTCGGCGGCTGTGTGCGCGCCGGCATCCCGGCGATCGGGCTGTGGCGTGAGCCGGTGGCCGAGATCGGCGTACCGGCCGCGGCGCGGCTCGTCGCGGACGCCGGGCTGCGGGTGTCGTCGCTGTGCCGGGGCGGGTTCCTCACCGCCGCCGACGAGGCCGGACGGGCCGCGGCGCTGGCGGACAACCGGCGCGCGATCGACGAGGCCGCCGAACTGCGTGCCGCCTGCCTGGTGCTCGTCGTCGGTGGCCTGCCGCCCGGCTCACGCGACCTGGCGGGCGCGCGGCTGCGGGTCGCCGACGCGCTGGCCGAGCTGGCGCCGTACGCGGGCGAGCGCGGGGTACGCCTGGCGCTGGAGCCGCTGCACCCGATGTACTGCGCCGACCGGGCGGTGCTGTCCACGCTCGGGCAGGCGCTCAACCTGGCCGAGGCGTTCCCGGCCGACCAGGTCGGCGTGGTGGTGGACACGTTCCACGTCTGGTGGGATCCGGACGTGTGGCGGCAGATCGCCCGCGCCGGGGCGCGGATCGCGAGCTTCCAGGTCTGCGACTTCCTCACCCCGCTGCCGGCCGACGTGCTGCTGGGGCGCGGCATGATGGGCGACGGGCACATCGACTTCCCGCCGCTGCGCCGCGCGGTGGAGGCCGCCGGATACTCCGGTGACGTCGAGGTGGAGATCTTCAACGCCGAGGTGTGGGCCACCGATCCGGACCTGGTGCTCGCCACCATGACGGCTCGGTACGTGGATCGCGTGCTGACCGGCTGACCCAGCGTGACGAGTCCGGCCTGTCGGACAAATCAGGTGGCCGCCCGCCGGATCCGGCGGCAGGATCGGAACCATGTCATCCCCTCACCTCACCACTCCGATCACCCCGGACCTGCTGCGCGGCGCACTCGACCTGGAACGGACCGCGCAGGGGGTGCTGCCGCACCGGCTGCCCGCGTGGGCCCGGGCGCAGAACACCGACCCGCAGGTGATGATGGCGGAGGCGATGCCCTCTGGCGTACGGCTGGCGTTCCGCACCCGGGCCACCACTGTGGAGCTGGACGTGCTGCCCACGAAGATGGTCTACCGGGGCACCGGGCCGCGTCCCGACGGCCGCTACGACCTGGTCGTCGACGGCCGTCTCGCCGGTCAGGCCACCGCCGGTGGCGGCAGGGTGCTCACCATCGACCTGACCACCGGCACGTCCGGCGTCGAGCCCGGCCCGGTCGGCACGGTGCGCTTCACCGACCTGCCCGCCACCGACAAGGAGGTGGTGATCTGGCTGCCGCAGCGGGAGATCACCGAACTGGTGGCACTGCGCACCGACGCGCCGGTCGAGCCGGCCGGCACGGACGGCCGCCGGGTGTGGCTGCACCACGGCAGCTCGATCAGCCACGGCTCGGACGCGGAGAGCCCCACCGGCACCTGGCCGGCCGTGGCCGCCGCGCTGGCCGACGTGGAAGTGGTCAACCTCGGGTTCAGTGGCAGCGCGCTGCTCGACCCGTTCACCGCGCGGGCCATGCGCGACACCCCGGCCGACCTGATCAGCGTCAAGATCGGCATCAACCTGGTGAACAGCGACGCGATGCGGCTGCGGGCGTTCGGCCCGGCGGTGCACGGATTCCTGGACACCATCCGGGAGGGGCATCCGCGGACGCCGCTGCTCGTCGTGTCGTCGATCCTGTGCCCGATCCAGGAGGACACGCCGGGCCCCGGCGCGGCCGGGTTCGCCGACGGGAAGGTGCGGTTCCGGGCCACCGGCGACCCGGCCGAGGTGGCCGCCGGGCGGCTCACGCTGCGCGTCATCCGCGCCGAACTGGCCCGGATCGTGGCGTCCCGGGCCGGCGCCGATGCGAACCTGCACTACCTCGACGGGCTGGAGCTGTACGGCGAGGCCGACTACGCGCAGCTGCCGCTCCCCGACGAGCTGCACCCCGATCCCGCCGCCGACCGGCGCATCGGCGAGCGGTTCGCGGCACTGGCGTTCGGCCCGGCGGGACCGTTCGCCGCGTCGGAGTGACGGACAGCCCCGCACGGCCGGGAGTGACCCAGGTCACTCCGGGCCGTGATCCGTCGAGGGCGCCGGGAACGACCATCTAGGCGTGGAAGGAAGCAGACAGGACGAGGAGCGGCTGCTGCGGCGGGTCGCACGCGCCGACCTGGACGCGTTCGACGAGCTGTACCGGCGTACGTCGCCGTGGCTCGCGATCCGGCTGCGGCGGCGGTGCGCCGACGACGGCCTCGTCGCCGAGGTCCTCCAGGACACGTACCTGACGGTGTGGCGCGCCGCCGGCTCGTTCAGTGGGCTCCGGCCCTCCGGTGGCGCGGACGCGCCGGGCGGCTCGGCCGCCGGCTGGATCTGGACCATCGCGGCCCGCCGCCTGGTCGACGCGATGCGCCGCCGCGCCCGGGTGCGGGAGGTGCCGACCGACGTGCTTCCGGTACGCAGCGCGCCCGCCGCCGAGGACGAGGCGCTCGCCGGGTCGCTCGGCTCCGAGGTGGGCGCCGCGCTGGACGCGCTCGCCCCGGAGCTGCGGGCGGTGCTGGCCGCCATGGTCCTGGACGGGCTCACCGTCCGGGAGACCTCGGTCCTGCTGGGGGTGCCGGAGGGCACCGTGAAGAGCCGGGCGCGGCGTGCCCGCACCGCACTCCGGGAGGCACTGACATGACCGCTCACGTTCCCCCGCCGGCCCTGGCCGCGTACGCGGCGGGCAGCCCCGACGACGCCGCCACCTGGACCATCGAGGTGCACCTGGAGGGCTGCGCCGAGTGCCGCGACCGGCTCGGCGAGCTGGCCGCGCCGCCGCTGCGGGCCCTGCTCGGCGACGCCCGGGAGGCGATCCTGGAACAGGCCCGCACCGGCCCGCAGCCGGTGCCCCGGCGGCCGCTGCGCCGGTGGTGGCTGCGCTGGACCGACTGGTCGATGCCGGCCTGGGCGGCCATGACGTGCACGGCGATCCTCGCCGCGGTGCTGCTGGACCGCAACTTCCCGGATCGCCCCTCGGCGGTGCTGCTGCTCGCGCCGGTGGCGCCGCTGGCCGGGCTCGCGGTGGCCTGGTCCCGCCGCGCCAACCCGAACTGGGAGGTGGTCGCCGGCACCGCCCGCGCCGGGCTGGAACTGCTGCTGCGCCGTACCCTCGCGGTTCTGCTCCTGGTCGCGCCGGTGCTCGCGGTGGCCGGGCTCGCGGTCGGCCGCAACCCGGCGCTGTGGCTGCTGCCCTGCCTGACGTTCACCGCGGCGACGCTGCTGCTCGGCAGCCGCGTCGGCGTGCCGGTGGCCGCCGCGCTCCTCGGCGGCGGCTGGCTCGCGGCGGTCGCGGCCGGGTCGTTCACCGCCGACGCGAACCGCGCCGCCGCCGTCACCGAGACCCTGCTCCGGCCCGCGACCATGCCCGCCTGGGCGACGGCCGCCGTCGTGCTCACGGTGCTGACCGCGCTACGCGCCGAACACCTGCGGCGGCCCACCGGCTGACGCCGGCCCCGCGACCCCCACCACCACACGGCGCCCGTCCGGCGCCGCTGTCCACCCTGCCCGGAAAAAGGAGACGACATTGGTACGCGCAGTGAGCGCCGACGAGGTGGCGCCGACCCGGCACGCCTGGCGGATCGAGGCGGTGGGACTGTCGGTGAAGGCCGGCCGGCACCTCGCCGTCGACAACCTCGGCCTGACCCTCGGCGCCGGCGTGCACGGGCTGCTCGGCCCCAACGGCGCCGGCAAGAGCACGCTGATGCGCGCGCTCGCCACTGTGGTCAAGCCGCACGCCGGAGTGCTGCGGCTGCTCGGCGCGGACGCCACCACGACCCGCGAGCTGCGGCCGGTGCGCCGCCGGCTCGGCTACCTGCCGCAGCAGTTCGGCTACTACCCCCGGTTCACGGTGCGGGAGTACGTCGAGTACGTGGCCTGGCTGCGGGAGATGCCGGCCTCGGCGGTGCCGGGCGCGGCCCAGCGGGCCATCGAACGGGTACGCCTCACCGACCGGGCCGACGCCAAACTCAAGTCGCTGTCCGGCGGCATGCTGCGCCGGGCCGGCATCGCCCAGGCGATCGTGAACGAACCGGACCTGCTGCTGCTCGACGAACCGACAGTCGGCCTCGACCCGGAACAGCGGGTCGAGTTCCGGGAGCTGATCCGCGAACTCGGCGCGGACGCCTGCGTGCTGGTCTCCACCCACCTGGTGGAGGACGTGGTGGCGGCCTGCTCGGACGTCATCCTGATGGATCACGGCGCCCGCGTGTTCCAGGGCCTGCCCGCCGACCTGGTCCGCCACGGCGAGACCGGCGGCATCGGCGACAGCGCCGCCGAGCGCGGCTACTCGTACCTGCTCCAGCAGCACCGGAGCGCCCGATGATCCGACAGATCCGCGTCGAACTGCGCCGCTCCAACGCGCCGGTCGTGGCGGTGCTGCTGATCGCCGTCGGCGTCCTCGGCACCGCCAGCATGTACGACTTCTGGCAGGGACAGTGGCTGCGGCTGGGCTACGTGCACGCCTCCAACGTCTTCCTGCTGATGCCGCTCGCGCTCGCCGGTGGCGCGGTGCTCGGCCGCCGGGACCGCCGTACCCGCGCCGACGAGCTGATGAACAGCACCGGCCGGCCCCGCTGGCAGCGCGCGCTGCCGGCGATGACGGCGCTCGGCGTCGCCGCCGCCGCCGCGCACCTGCTCGTGGTCGCCGCCAGCGCGGCGGTGATCGCCACCGGCGGCACCTACCTCGGCGTACGCGGACTCGCCGGGCCGCTGATCGACGTGCTGGTGCTGGTGGGCGCGGCCTGGGTCGGTGTGGCAGCGGGCCGGCTGTGGTCCTCACCGCTGCTGCCGCCGCTGCTGGCCGCCGCCGGCCTGGTGGCGCAGGAGGGCACCGCCATGCTCGGCGGTCCGGCCGGTAGCCGGCTGACGAACGCGTCCCTCATGATCTCCTGGCCGCCGGACACGCCGTGGGAGACGCTGTCCGACCGGCTGCTGCTCAGCCGCCTCACGCTCGGGGTCGGGCTGGTCCTCGCCGGCCTGCTGCTGGCGGCGGGCCGGTCGTGGCCGCTCCGGGCCGGCGCGGCGGCGAGCCTGGCCGCCGGTGTCGCGGGACTCCTGCTGATCAGCGCACCGGGCCCCGCCGGCATCTGGCAGCTCGACCAGTCGGCACGCCGCTACGTCTGCGCCGACGGCACGCCGCAGGTGTGCGTCACCGCGATCAACGCGCACCTGCTGCCCCAGATCACTCCCGAGGCCCGCCGGGGACTGCGCGCGCTGGCGAAGCTGCCGGACGCGCCGACCCGCGCGGTGGAACTGCGGCTGGACACCATCGGCAGCAACGACAGCGAGCAGTGGCACCGGCCCAAACCCGAACCCGGCACCGTGCAGTTCCTCCTGGAAGTCGACCCGGACACCGGCCGGGCCGCCGACGTGGCCGAACGCATCGCCCTGGGCGGCGGCACCAAGTGGTACGGCTGCGGGCGCAGCGGCGACGACATCGCCCCGGCGGTCGCCGCCGCCTGGCTGCTCGATGCCGAAACGGTGCGGCTGTGGGACTCCTGGACCGGATACCGGTACGCCGACGAGCAGCAGGAGGAGATCCGGACCGGCGTGCGACAGCTGCGCGCGCTGCCCGAGCCGGAGCAGTTGCGGCGGGTGACCGCGCTGCGGGACGCGGCCGCGCGGTGCGAGCCGGACCTGATGCCGGCGCTCACCGGACGGGCCGCGCCGTGACCCGCTGGCTGCCGCTCTACGTGCGGTCCCGCCGGCTACCCGCCGCGCTGGCCGGATCGGCGGTCGCCGTCGCCGTGATGGCTCTTTCCTGGTCCGCCTTCACCGACCGTCCCGAGGTGCCCGCTCGCCTCGCCGTGCTCACCACCGCGCTGGCGGTGGCGCCGCTCGGGCCGACGCTCGCCGGCACCGACCCGGCGCTGGAGCGGACCGCCGCCTGGCAGTGGGCGCCGCGCCGGGCCGGGCACCTGCTCGGGTACGGCGCACTGGTGGTCGGGCTGCTGGCCGCCGCCCGCGTACTCGGCGCCGACTTCGGGCCGCTGTCCGTACTGGCCCGCGACACGGCCGGGCTGACCGGGCTGGTCGGGCTCGGCGCCGCGCTCGCCGGCGCCCGGGCCGCCTGGCAGGTGCCGACCGCCTGGGCCGCGCTGGGCGCGCTCCTGGCCGCGCCGGGCGGGCCGGAATGGCGGCAGGTCGCGCTGTGGATGGCACAGGAGCCGGACAACCGGATCGCCGCCGTCACCGCCACGACGTTCCTCCTCGGCGGCGTCGTCGCGTACGCGCTGCGGACGGGACCGCAGGTATCGGCCGCCGAGGCGGCGCTGGAACAGTGAGCGGACCGGACCTCGCCGCGTGCCTGGCACGCGGCGGGGTCCGGCCGTCCACGGTCAGGTCAGCGGCACCCAGGCCAGGGTGTTCATGCCGGACAGGGCGGTCGCCTTGAGCCCGGCGTCGGAGACGGTCCAGAGCACACCGTCGACCATCAGCGAGCGGCGGATCGGCGTCCACTCGCCGCCGTCGGCCAGGTCGGCGGGGTGGTCGACGGCGCCGGCCACAGTGAAGCCCTTGTCGCCGACCCGCAGCGCCAGCACACCGCCGGACGGCGTGCCCTTGACGCTCTCGGCCTGGTCGGTGACCACGCCCGGACGGGTCACCGGGAGCACGACCAGCCGCTCCGGCGCCCAGTAGAGGAAGGCGTGCGGGTCGCTCTCCGCCTCGGACCAGCCGCCCGGGACGTGGTGCTGGGCGAGCCGGGCCGGCCGGGCCGGGTCGGCCACGTCGAACAGCGACACCTGGGTGCCTGTCACCCGCCCCTGGTCGGTCGCGTCCTGTCCGACACCGATCAGGCGGCCGTCACCGGCCGGATGCAGGTACGACGAGTATCCGTTGATCTTCAACTCGCCGGTGACCCGTGGGGCGGCCGGGTCGCGCAGGTCCAGCCCGTACAGCGGGTCGGTCTGCCGGAACGTCACCACGTACCCGGTGCCGCCGAGGAACCGCACCGCGAAGATCCGCTCGCCCTTGCCCAGCCCGGTGACCGCGCCGACCCGGTTCAGCGTGGCGCCCTCGGCGCGTAGCACGTACACGCCGGACTGGGAGGACGTTCCGCGGTTCCACGTGTCGCCGGTGGTGGTGGCCACCCGCAGGTGACCGTCCCACTCGGACATCGCGTACTGGCCGATCGGCCAGCCGGGCACGGACCCGGCGGCGACGTAGCGCGGCGTGGCCGCCGCGGTGTCGAACTGGTAGATCTCCGTGCGGGAGCCGCCCGCCTCGGACGGCTCGCCCCGCCACGTCCGCCACCGCTGGTCGTTGGCGACGTAGAGCCGGGAGCCGGTGCCGTAGACGGTGTCGCCGTCGGCGAACACGGTGACCGGGTCACCGGC
The DNA here is from genome assembly GCF_040649715.1 of Micromonospora sp. NPDC048887. Taxonomy (NCBI): domain Bacteria; kingdom Bacillati; phylum Actinomycetota; class Actinomycetes; order Micromonosporales; family Micromonosporaceae; genus Micromonospora; species Micromonospora sp. NPDC048887. Next base: position 227,585 of record NZ_JBEZGA010000009.1, read on the forward strand.
GCCGAGCGTGGACGCGCCCAGGTCGAAGCTGAGCACCGTCACCATCGAGGCGCCGGAGAACCCCGCCGGCCGGCTGACCCGGTCGCAGCCGACCCGGCCCGAGCCGACGGTCCGGGCGCCGTCGCGGATCTCGTAGCGCGGCAGCCAGTCGTCGAGCGTGGCCTTGTCGATCACGGCCTGGTTGGCGGCGACCCGCTGCGCGTCGGTGCGCTTCCCCGGCTGCGGGAAGTCGAGCCGGTGTCCGGAACTGATCACGACACGGGCGGTGGCGCCGACCTGCCGCGCGTCGACCAGCCGGCCGTCCATCCGGTACTCGCCGGCGACCCGCGGCGCTCCGGCGAGATCGACCAGGACCAGCCGGGCCTGCCCGGCCGCTCCCGGGGCCGGCGGCCGGCCCGGGACGGTGCCCCTGGTGACCCACCCGTCGCGCAGCAGCACCAGCGCCCGGTCGCCGTGCAGCAGCAGGCTCGCCTCGCCACCGGAGCGCCGATCGGTGGTGAGGTCCAGCGCCACCCGGCCGGTCACCCGGCGGGTCGCCGCGTCGACCACCGACAACACTCCCCGGACGACGGTGACGATCCGCCGCCCGTCGGACTTGACCAGGTCCGGTTCGTCCACGCCCGCCTCGTGCACGTTGGTGCCGGAGAAATCAGGCGTGGACGCCGAGGTGGCGTCCTCGACGCCGCCGACCGCCGCCCGCTTCGCGGCGAACTGCCGCAGCGGGTCGTCCGACCCGAGGCCCCACGGCCCGACCGCCGCCTTCGCGGCCGTACGGATCTGCCGCAGCGCCTCGTCACAGGAGTCGAAGGCGACCAGCCGCAGCCCGCCGGCCGGTACGGCAGTGCCGGCAGGTGGCGGGTCGGCGGGCGGCGGGGCGACGGCCGGCGGCGACGCGGTGCAGCCGGCGAGCGCCAGCGCGGCGACCGTCGTCCATCTGTGCGTCCGGGATCCGTGACGGGTCATGCCGGTCAGACGTGGCCGCGCCGGGCGCGGTTCCCGCCGGTCCCCTCAACCGCCGGCCATCGCGCCGAGCACGATGAACGGCTCCTTGCCGGCGACCACCTCCTCGGGCAGCGGCGCGTCCGGGGACTCGTTGGACAGGTCGAGCTCGCAGGCGTAGAAGCGCACGAACGGCCGCCGCTTCCCGCTGTGCCGGTCACGGATGGTGCCGAGCAGCATCGGGTACGCGGCCTCCAGCGCGTCCAGCACCTCCCGCTGGGTCGGCGGCCCGGCCACCTCGACACGTACCTCGCCGGTGACGTGGGCCAGAGTCTTCAGGTGTGCCGGCAGCACGACCCGGATCACGGCAGCACCTGGACCTCGACCGAGAGCACTGCTGGCAGGTCCCGCACGATCGGCGCCCAGGTGTCGCCGCCGTCGGCCGAGTGGTAGACCTGACCTCCGGTGGTGCCGAAGTAGACGCCGCACGGGTCGAGCGTGTCCACTGCCATCGCGTCGCGCAGCACGTTGACGTAGCAGTGCGACTGCGGCAGCCCCTCGGTCAGCGGCTCCCACTGCTCCCCGCCGGTACGGCTGCGGTAGACGCGCAGCCTGCCCTCCGGCGGGTAGTGCAGCGAGTCGCTGGTGATCGGCACCACGTAGACCGTCTCCGGTTCGTGCGCGTGCACGGCGATCGGGAAGCCGAAATCCGTCGGCAGGTCGCCGCTGACCTCCCGCCAGTTCGCCCCGGCGTCGTCGGTGCGCATGACGTCCCAGTGCTTCTGCATGAACAGCGTGTCCGGCCGGGAGGGGTGCTGGGCGAGACGGTGCACGCAGTGCCCGACCTCGGAGTCCTCGTCGGGGATCTCCCCCGAGCGCAGGCCCTTGTTGATCGGCAGCCAGCTGGCACCGCCGTCGTCGCTGCGGAACGCGCCCGCCGCCGAGATCGCGACGTAGATGCGGTCCCGGTCGGCCGGGTCGAGCAGGATCGTGTGCAGGCACATCCCGCCCGCTCCGGGCTGCCAGGACGGGCCGGTGGGGTGCTGACGCAGGGCGGTCAGCTCGGACCACTTCTGGCCGCCGTCGGTGGACAGGTAGAGGGCGGCGTCCTCGCCGCCCGCGTACACCGTGTCGGGGTCGTGGCGGGACGGCTCCAGGTGCCAGATCCGCTTGAACTCCCACGGGCGTGGGGTTCCGTCGTACCAGAGGTGCTGCCCCACCTCGCCGCTGTAGGCGAAGTCGTTGCCCACAGTCGACCAGGTCCGGCCGCCGTCGTCCGAGCGCTGGATCAGCTGCCCGAACCAGCCGCCGGACTGGGACGCGTACAGCCGGTCCGGTTCGACGGGCGAACCGGTCAGATGGTAGATCTCCCAGCCGCCGAAGTGCGGCCCGTCGACGGTCCAGTCGTCGCGTTTGCCGTCCGACGTCAGAATGAACGCGCCCTTGCGCGTGCCGACAAGTACTCGTACGCCGCTCATGTCTCGTCCTCTCGTCCGAGGGGTTCTTCCGTCGCAATGACCCTGCGGCTCACCGGAACTCATCGCTGTCTACTCCCCGGCTGCGACATTTCCCGCATCGGGCGCGCGCGGACGGCCGACACGCCGGGGCGGCCGGATTGTCGGAGGCGGCGGCTAGCCTGCGCGCATGACCGGCCCCGGAGACGTCCCACCCGAGCACCTCGACCGCCTGCGCCCGGTCTGTCTCGGCCTGCCGGAGACCTACGAGGAACCGGCCTGGGTGGGCGTGCGGTGGCGCGTGCGCGGCCGCACGTTCGCCCACGTGCTCACCGTCGACCCCGGCCACCAGGCGGCGTACGCGCGGGCCGCGGCGACCGACGAGCCGGTCTGCGTGATGACGTTCCGCTCCCCCGGCGACGAGATCGCCGGGCTGCTCGCGGCCGGGCCGCACTTCTTCAAGCCGGACTGGGCCGCCGACGTGGTCGGCCTGCGGCTGGACGCGGAGACGGACTGGACCGAGGTCGCCGAGCTGCTCACCGAGAGCTACTGCGTGCTGGCCCCGAAGAAGCTGGTCGCGCTGGTGGACCGGCCGGGCTGAGTCAGCCCAGCTTCTTGCGCAGCGTCTCGAACGCCAGGTCCGGCCGCAGCGGCACGCCGAAGCGCTCGTCGCCGTACGGGAACGGGCTCAGTTCGCCGGTGCGGGCGTAGCCGCGCCGCTCGTACCAGGCGATGAGGTCGTCGCGCTGGACGATGACCGTCATCCGCATCTCACCGGCGTGCCACTGCTCGGCCGCGTAGCGCTCGGCCTCGGCCAGCAGCTCCCGGCCCAGGCCGCCGCCCTGCCGGCCGGGCGCCACAGCGAACATCCCGAAGTAGACGTGGTCGTCGCGGTGCTCCAGCTGGCAGCAGGCGAGCAGGTCGCCGCCCCGCTCGGCGACGAGCACCACACCGTCCGGGCCGGTGACCGCCGTGGTCACCATCTCCGGGTCGGTGCGCTGCCCGGCCAGCAGGTCCGCCTCGTGGGTCCAGCCCTGCCGGCTGCGCTCGCCCCGGTACGCCGACTCGATCAGGTCGACGAGGGCCGGCACGTCCTCGGGGCGGGCGACCCGGACGGTACGGGGTGCGGGGCTGGTCATGGCGGTTCTCCACGGTCGCTGCGACGTACCTGCTCAGCGTACGCACGCGGGTGTCCCGGACGGCGGCCGGGACCACCGGGCGGGACGGTTCGTGGTTCACTGCCGGGCATGGAGACGGCAGTCGGCGCGGCGGGCCTGCCCGCGATGCTCGACCTGCCGGCCGGGCCGGTCCGCGGCGGCCTGGTGGTGCTGCACGGCTCGCACGCCGGCGAGCGCTCGTACTTCCTCTACGAGCATCTGGCGCGGCTGCTGCCTCCGGCCGGGGTGGCGGTGCTGCGCTACGACCGTCGCCCACGGCCCGGTGGGCGCGACGTGCCACTGGCCGAGCAGGCCGAGGACGCGACGGCGGCGCTCACCGAGCTGCGCCGGCACGTCGGGGCGGTCCCGCTCGGGCTGTGGGGTTTCAGCCAGGGCGCGTGGGCGGCGGCCCTGACCGCGACCCGGCATCCGGTCGACTTCCTGGTCCTGGTCGGGTGCAGCGCGGTGAGCCCGGCGGTCCAGATGCGCTACGGCACGGCCGAGCAGTTGCGCCGGCACGGCTACGGCCCGGCCGATCTCACCGAGCTGGCCGAGCTGCGCCGGCTGGCAGAGGGCTTCCAGCGCGGCGAGGTGCCGCGGCCGGTGGCGCAGGCGGCACTGGACGCGGCGGCGCGACGCCGCTGGTTCCCGCTGGCGTTCCTGCCCGACGAGTTGCCCGCCACGCCGGGCACCTGGACCGACATGGACTACGACCCGGCGCCGGTGCTGGCGCGGCTGACCGGCCCGGTGCTGCTCTGCTACGGCGAGACGGACGCGTGGATCCCGATCGAGGAGAGCCTCGCGGTGTGGCGGCGGGCGGCGTGCGACGCGGAGCTGACGGTTGCCCGGCTGGCCGGCTGCGACCACGCCCCCACGCTCGGCGAGGGCGAGGATCTGGACAGCGTCAGCCCGCAGTACGAGCGGGTGCTGCTGGGCTGGCTGGACCGGCTGCTGCCGGCGGCCGGCTGAGCGGGCGGCCGGCTGAGCGGGCGGCCGGCTGAGCGGGCGGCCGGTTCCGGCTCCAATTGTCCGCGCGCCGCGCCGCCGCTGACCGCTAGCCTGCCGGGCATGGACGCCGACCTGCCCACGTTCGAGTTCGCCTTTCCCGGCCCGCTGCGCGACAAGCTCGTCGCCGCTGTGCTCGACGGGAGCAAGACCACCACCACCGGTCTGCTCCAGGACTACGAGATCGACGGTGAGCCGCTGCCGGCGGTCGGCGCCCGCTCGGCCGTGCTCGACTCCGACAACCGTCCGGTGGCGGTGATCGAGCTGGTGGAGGTCCGTGTCGCCCGCCTCGGCGACGTCGACCTCGACCACGCGCGCGACGAGGGCGAGGGCCACGAGTCGGTGGCCGCCTGGCGCGCCGGCCACGAGCGGTTCTGGCACGGCGACGACTACCGCGGCTGGCTCGGCGACCCCACGTTCACCGTCGACGACGACACCCCGGCGGTGCTGGAACGCTTCCGCCTGGTCGAGACGCTCTGACCGCGGGCCCGGCCGGCCGGGCTCAGGAGGCGGCGAGCCAGGCGCGCAGCTGGTCGCCGTGTTCGTCCAGCTCCGGTGGCGGCAGGTCGTAGCGGGGCGGGGTGCCGGACAGGCCGATCGGGTTGCGGATCCCCGGCACCCCACCGGCCGTCACCACCGGCTCCAGGCCCAGCCCCTCCGCCAGCGCCACTCCCTCGGCCACCGAGTTGATCGGGCTGCACGGCACACCGGCCGCCCGCAGCTCGGCGAACCAGTCCGCGCTGCCGCGCCGGGACAGCGCCGTCACCAGCAGCGGGCGCAGCTCGTCGCGGTGCGCGACGCGGTCGGCGTTGCGGCCGAACCGCGCGTCGTCGGCCAGCCCCGGCACGCCGAGCACCCGGCAGAGGGTACGGAACTGAGCGTCGTTCCCGGCGATCACCACCAGCTCGCCGTCGGCGGTGGGCAGCGGCTCGTACGGCACGATGCTCGGGTGCGCGTTGCCCATCCGGTGCGGCGCCGCTCCCCCCGCGACGTGCGCGCTGGTGTGGTTGACCAGCCCGGACAGCGCCGAGGAGAGCAGGTCCACAGTGACGTGCTGACCGCGCCCGGTCTCCTCCCGGTGCCGCAGCGCGGCGAGGATGCCGACCGCCGCGTGCAGTCCGGCGATCACGTCGAAGACGGCCACCCCCGCCTTGTACGGTGGGCCGTCGGCGTCACCGGTGAGACTCATCAGCCCGGCGGCGGCCTGCACCATCAGGTCGTACCCGGGCAGGTCGGCGCCCCCGGCGTCGCCGAAGCCGCTGATCGAGGCGTACACCAGGCGGGCGTTGCGGGCGGTGACGGTGTCGTGGTCAAGGCCGAAGCGGCGCAGCGCGCCCGGGCGGAAGTTCTGGATCAGCACGTCGGCGCGGTCGGCCAGCCGGTGCGCAAGCGTCAGGTCGCCCGGGTCGGTCAGGTCCAGCGCCAGTGACCGCTTGTTGCGGTTGACCGCCAGGTAGTAGGTGGAGACGTCGTCGCGGACCGGGGGCCGCCAGTCGCGGGTGTCGTCGCCGCCCGGGGGCTCCACCTTGACCACGTCCGCACCCAGATCGGCCAGGAGCATCGTCGCGTACGGCCCGGCGAGGATCCGGGAGAAGTCGGCGACCAGCACCCCGCGCAACGGACCCGACATGCGGCACCTCCCTCGCCGCCGCCCACGATGACACATACCCGACGGCGTGCCCGGCGGGGGTGGCCCAGCCGGTTAGGGTCGCGGTACATCGGCGGCCATACCGGGAAGGGGTGCCCGTGTCGCTGCTCAGCCGGCTCGCCGAGACCACCGACGAGCGACCCGGGGCGGTCCGGGTCGGCGACCGTTCGCTGTCCCGGGTGGAGCTGCGCCGCGCGGCCACCGCCGTCGCCGACGACCTGCGCGGCGCGACCCGGGTGGCGGTGCCCGCCACGGCGAGCCTGGAGACCGTGGTCGGCGTGGTCGGCGGGCTGCTCGCCGGCGCGGCGGTGGTGCCGGTGCCGCCGGACGCCGGCCCGATGGAACGCGATCACATCCTGCGCGACTCCGGCGCGGAACTGCTGCTCGCGCCGCCGGACGTACCGGACACCGACGCCGCCGCGCCGCCGGTCGTACCGCTGGACCTGGCGCGTCGCTCGGACACCACACTCCCCGAGCCCGATCCGGCGACCACCGCGCTGATCCTCTACACCTCCGGCACCACCGGCGCGCCGAAGGGCGCGGTGCTGTCGCGCCGCGCGGTCGCCGCCTGCCTGGACGGGCTCGCCGACGCCTGGGCCTGGACCCCGGACGACGTGCTGGCACACGGCCTGCCGCTGTTCCACGTGCACGGGCTGGTGCTCGGCGTGCTCGGCCCGCTGCGCGTCGGCAGCCGGCTGCACCACGTCGGCCGGCCCCACCCCGAGCGGTACGCGGCGGCAGGCGCCTCGCTGTACTTCGGCGTACCCACGATCTGGTCCCGGATCGCGGCGCGCCCCGCGGCGGCGCGGGCGCTGCGCGGTGCCCGGCTGCTCGTGTCCGGCAGCGCCGCTCTGCCCGAACCTGTCTTCGCGGCGCTGGCCGGGCTGACCGGGCACCAGCCGCTGGAGCGGTACGGCATGACCGAGACCCTCGTCACGGTGAGCGCCCGCGCCGACGGTCCCCGGCGGCCCGGCACCGTGGGCGTGCCGCTGCCCGGCGTGCGGACGCGGGTGGTGGACGAGCACGGCGGCCCGCTGCCGGCCGACGGCGCCGCGATGGGTGAGCTTCAGGTGCGCGGCGGCACGCTCTTCGACGGCTACCTGAACCGGCCGGACGCCGACGCGGCCAGCCGCACGGCGGACGGCTGGTTCCGCACCGGCGACGTCGCGCTCGTCGGCCGGGACGGCGTCCACCGGATCGTCGGGCGGGCCGCCACCGACCTGATCAAGAGCGGCGGGTACCGGATCGGGGCCGGTGAGGTGGAGGACGCGCTGCTGGCGCATCCGGGGGTACGGGAGGCGGCGGTGGTCGGCACGCCCCACCCCGACCTGGGGCAACAGGTCACCGCGTACGTGGTGGGCGACGGCGTGGCCGAGGCGGAGCTGATCGACTTCGTGGCGCGGCACCTGTCCGCGCACAAACGCCCCCGGCAGGTACGGCTGGTAAGCGCGCTGCCCCGCAACGCGATGGGCAAGGTGCAGAAGTCCCGGCTGACCGGGGCGTGACCCGCACCCCGCCGGGAACCAGCGCGGCGCTCCCGACGACTATCCCTACATGGCGTGTGAGCAGTGGCGGGAGATCCTGTCGGCACAGTTGGACGGTGAGGCGTCCGCGTCGGAGATCGAGGCGGCCGAGGCCCACCTGACCGGCTGCGCCGGCTGCCGTGGCTGGTTCGACTCCGCGGCGTCGGTGATCCGGCGGGTCCGTACGCAGCTCGCCCCGCGGGTGCCCGACCTGGTCGACGCGGTGCTGGCCGCCGCGCCGCCGCCCCGGCCCAGCCGCCGCCACCGGATCACGCTGGGGCTGCGCGGGGCGCTCGGCCTGCTCGGCGCGGTGCAGCTCGTGCTCGGCCTGACCCAGATCGGCCGGGAGGCGGTCGTCACCCACGCGCACGCCTCCGGCCAGCACCTGTGGCACGAGTCGGCGGCGTGGAACGTGGCGGTCGGCGCCGGATTCCTCTACGTGGCGACGCGCCGGTCCACCCCGTCCGGCCTGTTGCCGATGCTCAGCGCGTTCGTCGCCACGCTGGTGCTGCTGTCGGTGAACGACCTGATCATCGGACAGGTGGAGATGACCCGGCTGGTCAGCCACGGCTTCCTGCTGGTCGGCTGGGCCGTGATGCTGGTGCTGTCCCGGCTCGGCCGCCGTCCCGGCGACACGCCACCCGGGCAGCGCCGGTCGGACGGCTCGCGGTGGGCGCTGCGAATCGAGGAACCGCCCGCGCCCGCGCCGCTGCGGCTGGTGCCGCCCGGCCCGTACCCCGCACAGGCCCGCGACCGGCGCGCCGCCTGACGACCCGCCGCGCGAGCCCCGGCTGCCGGCGGGCTGTGCCAGCGGTCGAGGCGGCGGGTCGCGATCTCAGCGGGCCCGGCGGTCGCGGGCGTCGCCGGACCAGGCGGCGACCAGGTCCTCGCGGGCGCGGGCCACGCGGGAGCGGATGGTGCCCACCGGGCAGCCGCACACCTCGGCCGCCTCGGCGTAGGACAGGCCGAGCACCTGGGTGGCCACGAACGCCTCCCGCCGGTCCGGCGCCAGCGCGGCGATGAGACCACGCAACACCACCCCGTCGTCCCCGCCGCCGGTCACCGCGCCGGCCGCCTCGGCGGCGGTCTGCCAGTCCGGCAGCGCCGCCAGCCGGGGCCGGGTGGTCGCCGTCCGCACGTGGTCCACCGCGACCCGGCGGGCGATGGTGAAGATCCAGGTACGCGCCGACGACCGGCCCGCGAAGCCCGGCAGGCTGCGCAGCGCCCGCAGGAACGTCTCCTGGGCGAGGTCGTCGGCCTCGGCCGGCCCGGCCAGGTGGGCGAGGAAACGCCACACCGGCACCTGGAGGGCCCGGACGAAGGCGGCGGCGGCCAGCCGGTCGCCCCGGGCGGCGCGCCGCGCCCAGCCGGTGACCTGCTCGTCGTCGGCGTCCGGTCTCATCCGCGGCCGGTCCGCCGGTCCGGCATGCTCATGCCGGACGGTACGGATAAGAGCCCCGCTCGGTTCATCAGTGGCGTCCCTCCTGCCGGCAAGGCGGTACCGGCCGCCCCTCGGTTGGTCGGCCGTCGCAGGGACAAAGTTCCCGGGACATGGTCAGTCTTCGACGGACACTGTGACCGGCCCGACCCGCAGCACGCCGTCGGTGAGCGGGGCGCACCGGATGCCGGCGCGGCGGCGCATCGCCTTCCACGTACCGGGCTCGACCACCACGTCCAGCCAGGCGCAGGGCGGCGCGGCCCGATGCGCCCGCAGCCGGACCGGACCGTCGCCGGAGTCGAGCGTGAGCACCCGGCCCACCAGGTCGTCCACCGGAATGCCCTCGGTCAGCACGTTGCGCCGCAGCTGGGTGAGGTCCGTGCCGGGCGGCAGTGACTCCCGCGCGATCAGCGTGACGCTCGCCTCCCGGTGCGCGGGACGGCCGAAGTAGCGGTCACCGACGATGCCGAGTCCGGCGCGTACCCGCACCTGGTCGGCCAGTTCGCCGGGTGGCGCCGGGGCGGGTCCGTCCGCCGGACGGCCCACGTACCGGTGCACCGGCGAGGCCAGCAACTGGACGATCCTCGGCATGCCCGAAGTGTAGTAGCGGGCATAACATCGCCAAACCGGACGATAGCCACGTTCACGTATCCGCCCTGGTCACGGCCCGTTGTACGGGGTGTGACGGCGAGGCGACCAGAAGCGATCGGAGCTCATCCGCGACGGCGGCTGGCCTGGGCGCGGCGCGAGAACGAGCGCCGGCGTCAGGCGTACGAGACGGCGGCCCGGACCTGGCGCCGCCGCGCGGAGCACCTCGACCGGCTGGCGATCGAGGCGGCCGGCTTCCGGGGCTGCGCGCTGCCGGGCACCGCACTGCCGGTGCCGCTGGACGAAGGTGAGGTCGTCTACCGCATCCTGTCCGCCGTCGACCTGGTCGAGGCCACCGCCCGGCACGTGCCCGGACTACCCGCGCCCGGCCGCACCCTCACCGGCCGTCTCGGCCCGGCCGACGGCCCGCTACCGGCCGGGCTGCGCGTGGTCGACAGCGGTGCCGCCGTGGTGACCGACCGGCGGGTGACCTTCGCCGGGCGCGACGTCCGGCGGGACTGGCCCCTGCGGGACCTGCACGGCCTCGGGCACCACAGCGACCGCCCGGTCACCCTGCTCCACGGCACCGACGGCGGCGCACCGGCGGGACTGCGCGTACCGGCGCCGGGCGCGGCGAACGCCCGGTTCTACCTCACCCTGGCCCACGCCGACGCCACCGGCACACGGCAAGCGGTCGTCGAGGACATCGACACGCTGCGGTCCGCCCACCGGGCCGCCCGTCCCCGGCCACCCCGTCCGCTCGGTCCGTGGGACGCCCCGGCCGAACCGGCACTCCCCCGGCGGCTGGTGGCGGCGGGCGTCGCGGCGGTGGCCGTGCTGCTCGGCGTCACGTCCGCCGGCACCTGGAGCGCCACCGCCGGGCAGACCGACCCGGCGCGCCGGCCCGCGTCCCACCCGGCGGGCACGTCCACCACGGCAGCCGCGCCGCCGGCACAGCCCACGGCCACTCCGGCGTCGCCCTCGACACCCCCGCCGACCCGGCCCGCACCGCGACCGGAGCCCTTCCCGAATCCCGCGACGTGGTCGGATCCGGCAGCGCGGCCGGGTACGCGAGTCCTCACCACCGCGCCACCTGTAGCCGGACCGCCACCGTCGCACCCCGGCAACCGCCCGCCGGCACGCGCCGATCCGTCCACCCCGCCGGCCGCCCAGGCGACCTCGGCGCCGACCGCGAGCCCCACGGGTGATCCGGGCACGACCGGAGCGCCAAGCCCGACAGCAGAGCCGAGCCCCACCCCCTCACCCGAGCCGCCCCGACCCTGATGTCCCCGCCGATCACCCCGGCCGCCGCCCCGGCCTCAGATCCCCGGTGAACCCGACCCCTTCCCGACCTGCTCCCCCGTCCCCCGTCCCCCGTCCCCGTCGATCTTGCACTTTCGGCCCCCAGGACGCCGGATTCGCCCCATATGGGGGGGGCCGAAAGTGCAAGATCGCGAGGAGAGGGGGTGAGGGCGGGGTAAGGGTCAGGAGGGCTGGGGGGTCAGCAGGTAGTCGCCGTCTTCGGGGCTCCAGCGCAGCTCCACCGCGCCGCCGGTGGCGGCGGCCTTGCAGAACTGGAGGAAGCTGCGGTAGCCGAGCTTCTTCTCGCTGAAGTCCGGCCGGGCCCGCCGGAGCTGGTCCTTCAGGCCGGACAGCGCCACCGCGCCACCGTCCGCGGCGAGGTCCACCACCACGGAGCGGAGCAGCCCGAACGCGACCTCCCGGTCCCCCTGTTCGGGAAGCGACACCTCCGGATCGCCCTTCGCCGGCCCGGCGGCCAGCTCCACCACGTTGTGCGCCGCGAGATGACGCAGCAGTTCGCCGAAGGTACGGAAGCCGTAGTCGGACTCGCTGAACGTCGGGTCCTTGCGGAGCAGCGCACGTTTGAGCGCGGACGCGGTCACGTCGCCGCTGGAGCTGCCCTGCATGCCGGCCACCGTCTGCACGAGCTGCACGGCGAGCGTGTCGACGTCCCGCGCCGACTCGTCCTCGGCCGGGACGGTCTCCACCGCCGGCTCGGGCGCCGGCTCCGCCGGTGAGGGCCGGGCCGGGCGCGACCGGCGGGCGGCCGGGGGCGGCACGTCCACACCTTCCAGGCGGTCGTAGTAGAGGAACTCGTCGCAGGCCGGGGGCAGCAGCGCGGAGGTGGACTTCTCCACCCCGACGCCGATCACCCGCTTGTTGAGTTCGCGCAGCTTGTGCACGAGCGGGGTGAAGTCGCTGTCGCCGGTGCAGATCACGAACGTGGAGATGTAGCCGCGCTCGAACGCCAGCTCGACCGCGTCCACCGCCATCTTGATGTCCGCGGCGTTCTTGCGCGAGGCGCCCATCCGCTGCGGGATCTCGATCAGCTCGACGTGTGAGCGGGTGAGCATCCGGCGGTCCTCGTCGAAGTACGACCAGTCGGCGTACGCCCGGCGCACCACCACGCGCCCCCGCTCGGCGAGCGCGTCGGCGATCGGCCGGAAGTCGAACGGCCGGCCGCCGTGATGGTCCCGTACGCCGAGGGCCAGGTTTTCGTAGTCGAGGAACAGCGCGATCCGGTCTTCGTGATCCACACTGGCAGCCTAGCCCGGCCGGAGCGCCGGACCGGTCAGCGCCGCTCGTCCCGGTAGACGGTCTCGCGGCGGGCCACGCGCTGGATCGCGTAGCTGGCGACCAGCAGCAACAGCGCGAGCGCCACCTCGACACCGGCGATGGTGCCGTTGGCGACGGTGAGACCGAGCAACAGCAGGATCAGCCCGACGACGGCGAGCAGTCCCGCCAGCAACAGCCGGTTGCGCCGTCGCGCCGACCGCTGCGTGTCGTGTCCGCTCACGCCGTCCGCCTCTCCCCGGCTCCGTTTTTCCGATCCTAGGCGCTGGTCACCGCCGGGGCAGCGGATCACGACGGCCGGGGGCCGGACACTGACGCGTCCGGCCCCCGGTGTCACGGCGGCGGTCAGTGGATCGGGATCGGCGCGGGGCGCTTGTCCTCCCCCGTCTCGCCGTCGAGCAGGTGCGAGGGCTCCCGGCGGCGGGGCAGGAACGCAGCCGGGACGAACGTCAGCAGCACCAGGCCGAAGGCGACCCAGAACGTGGTGGAGAAGGAGCTCGCCGCGTAGTCGAGCCCGCGTTCGATCAGCGACGGCGGAACCGGGAACTGCTGGAGCAACTCGGGCCGCTGCTGGGTGGCGATGGCGAGCTGCGCCTCGGTCAGCGTGGCGCCGGTGCCCGGGTCGACGGCGCCGGGGATCGGCCGCGAGCCGTTCAGCTCGCTGGTGAGGATGACCGACATGACCGCGGCGCCCACCGAACCGCCGATCTGCTGGAGGATGTTGACGAGCGTGGAACCGCGCGCCACCTCCGCCGCGCTGAGCGTCTTCAGCGCCGAGGTCATGATCGGCATCATCGTGCCGCCCATGCCGAGGCCCATCACGAACAGCGAGCCGCAGAGCAGCCAGTACGACGTGTCGGTGCCGAGCTGGGTGAAGGTGAAGAACCCGGCCGCGATGAGCACGAGCGCGAACGGCACCGTACGGCCGACCGGCACGCGATCGGCGAGCATGCCGGCGATCGGCATGGTCAGCATCGCGCCGATGCCCTGCGGTGCGATCAGCAGGCCCGCCGTCAGCGTCGTCTCGCCGCGCACCTGGAGGAAGTAGCTCGGGAACAGCAGGCCGGCACCCATGAACGCGATGATGAAGACGAACATGGTGACGGCGGCGATGGTCAGGTTGCGGTTGCGGAAGAGCCGCAGGTCGAGCAGCGGGTGCCGGGGCCGGAACGAGTAGAGCACGAAGGCGACCACGAGCGCGCCACCGACGAGCATCGGCAGCCAGACCTTGGTGTCGGCGACGGTGCCGGTCTCGGGCAGCGTGGAGATGCCGTAGAGGAACAGCGCGAGACCGGGCGAGAGCATGAGCATGCCGAGGAAGTCGAACGACTCGGACGGCTCGGCGTTGTCCCTGGGCAGCGCCAGCTGGGCGTAGACCAGGGCGACCAGGCCGATCGGCAGGTTGATCAGGAAGATCCAGTGCCAGCTCGCGACGTCGATCAGCCAGCCGCCGAGGATCGGGCCGGTGATCGGGCCGAGCAGCATCGGGATGCCGAGCACCGCCATCAGGCGGCCGATGCGGTGCGGGCCGGCGGCCCGGGTCATGATCGTCATGCCGAGCGGCATGAGCATGCCGCCGCCGAGGCCCTGGACGACCCGCCAGGCGATCAGCTCGCCGATCGAGTCGGCAGTGGCGCAGAGCCCGGAGCCGATGGTGAACAGCGCCAGCGCCACCATGTAGAGGCGTTTCGTACCGAACCGGTCGGCGGCCCAGCCGCTGAGCGGGATGACGGTGGCCAGCGCGAGCGTGTAGCCGGTCATGGTCCACGCGACGCGGGCGTACGAGGCGTCGAACTCGCTCTGGAACGTCGGCAGCGCCACGCTGACGACTGTCACGTCGAGGATCGACATGATCGCACCGAGCACGACGACGCCGGCCACCTTGAGTACGGCGGCGTCGAGCTTCGTCGACGTCGCGACGGGTTGGTGTGTCACTGACGGTCTCCTGGGGATCCGGTCCGGCACTTCGAGGCGGTGGCGGCGCCGCGCGCCGTCGGCGGAGCGCGGGCGGAACGCGCGGCGGGGCGACGTCCGGGCGACAGCGTAGCGATGACCTGGGACAGCACGCGGCCGGTTTTGCCCAGAGGCGAACCGCGGTGCTGCGGCAGGCGGCCGCCCCGGCGGCCCCGGGCGCTCCGGCGGCTCGCGGAAAGGGCTGGTGCGCGCCGGTTCGTGAACCTTGTCGGGACGGGGCCGGCGGCGGCGACCGTGACGAAGGTCATGCCCCACGCGGACCGCCGCTCAGCCCAGCCCGGCCATCAGTTCGACCTCGGCCGTACGGGAGCGGTCGATGCGGCGGGCTAGGTCGCGTACCCGTTCGCTGGTCCCGGCGGTGACCTGGGCGCGGGCCAGGTCGGCGGCGGTGCGCTGGTGCCGGCTCAGCACGTCGCGCAGCACCCGGTCGGCGTCGGCGGGCGCGGCGGCGCGCAGCCGGGCCAGTCCGGCGGCGGCGTCGCTGTGTCCGGAGTGGTCGTGCCGGGCGGCAGCGGCGGCTGACGGGCCGGCCTCGCGCAGCCATCGGCGCATGGTGGCCAGTTCGTCGGTCTCGGTGGCCCGGACGGCGGCGGCGAGCGTGCGCAGGCGCGGGTCGGTGGCGCGGTCGAGGCCGAGCCGGACGATCTCCAGCGTCTGCTCGGTGTGCGCCACCATCACGGCCAGGAACAGCGCGTCGATCCCACTCACCGTGGCATCCGGGCCGGACGGGACCGAAGCCGTGGCGGACGGGGCCGGCGGGGACGGATCGGCGGCGGGCGGCCCGCCGCAACCGGTCAGGGCCAGCAGCGCCGCGAGCAGTGCCGTGGCCGGGCCGACGGCGGGCGCGCGGCGGAGCCGGGGAACGGCCGGCTCCGCCGCGCGGGTACGCGGGCTCAGATCTGCTGCCACAGCGCCGGAACGTTCGGCGGTTCCCAGCCGGCGATGGCGGTGTGCGCCTGGCGACAGCGGTAGCCGCGGCCGTCGTAGGTGACCGTGTCGCCGACCTGGTAGGCCCGCCCAGCGGTCCACGTCCCGCCCGGCGCCGGGGTGCTGGTCCGGGTGGGTGTGGGCGACGGCGCGGGCGTGGTGGGCGCCGCGGTCGGGGTGGGCGACGGGGTGGGGTTGCCGCCTCCGCCGCCGATCTGGAGGTCGACGCAGGAGTAGAACGCGTTGGCGGTGTCGGAGATGTTCCATATCGCCAGCAGCTTCTGCCGGCCGGAGAAACCGCCCAGGCCGACCGTGTGGGACACGGTCGCGCCGGGTTGGCGGCCCCCGCCGTCGACGACCGCGACGCGGGTGCCGCCGATCCAGTACTCCCAGTTGGCGGTGGCGTGCCGGGCGGTGTTGACCCAGGTGAACGTGACGGTGCTGCCGACGGAGGTGGCCGGCCAGTTGCGGCTGTCGTCGTTGAGTACCGCGAACTGGGCGATGCCGGCGTGGCAGCTCCGCAGACCCTTGGGGCCCTCGACGCTCTGCGGTTCGTACTTGATCTGGCCGCAGTCGGGCACCCGGTTCTGCGCGCAGAGCGCCTGCCGGCTGGGTGGCGAGGAGACGTAGCCGTGGGCCTGCGCGGGTGCGGCGAGCGCGAGCGTGCCGGTGACGGCACCGGCGGTGAGCAGCGGGAGGGTGATTCTTCGACGCATGGTGGCAACTCCTTCGGGCGGAACGGAAGGTGCCCCGAACATAAATTAAACATTCTTAACAGTAAAGACTCCTATCTATAAATTAAGTCCTGCACGACCGGCGCCGGGCGTATGATCCTGATCGATGGCTCGCCGCGCGGAGCCGACCGTCGTTCCTGGGCATCCCGCCGCCGCAAGGCGTCCGGGAGGACGACGCAGACCGGGCATCGCCTCGTCGTCCCACTCCCCGGAGGACACCCCCACATGAGGAGATCCACCGCGTTCGCGGCCAGCCTGCTGCTTGTCGCCGCCGCGCTCAGCACCGTCGGCGGGCCGGTCGCCGCCGACCCCGCCGACCCGGTCACCGTCACGGTGAACACCCGCGCCGGGCTGGCCACCGTCCCGGCCACCGCGCTCGGCGTCAACCACGCCATCTGGGACTCGCAGCTCGGCAGCGCCGAGACGTCCGACCTGCTCAAGGCCGCGGGCGTGAAGATGCTGCGCTACCCCGGCGGCTCGTACGCCGACATCTACCACTGGGAGACCCACACCGCGCCCGGCGGCTACGTCGCCCCGAACACCGACTTCGACACGTTCATGGCCGGTGCCCGCCGCATCGGCGCCCAGCCGATGATCATCGCGAACTACGGCACCGGCACGCCCGCCGAGGCGGCGGCGTGGGTCCGCTACGCCAACGTCACAAAAGGCTACGGCGCGAAGTGGTGGACAGTCGGCAACGAGAACTACGGCAACGGCCACTACGGCTCGGCCTGGGAGGCCGACGACCACCCGGACAAGAGCGCCACCCAGTACGCACGGCTGGTGGTCGAGTACGCCGACGCGATGAAGGCGGTCGACCCGAGCATCAAGGTCGGCGCGGTGCTCACCATGCCCGGCAACTGGCCGGACGGGATCACCGCCGGATCCGACCCGGGGCCGTGGAACCAGACGGTGCTCTCCCTCGCCGGTCCGAAGATCGACTTCGTGGACGTGCACTGGTACCCGGGCGGCAACGCCGCCGACTCGCTGGCCCGGACCAACCATCTGCCCGACGCGGCCTGGCTGCTGCGCCAGCAGATCGCCCGGTACGCCGGCCCCGGGGCGGACCGGATCGGGATCAGCTTCACCGAGCTGAACGTGGACGCCGGTCGCACCACGGCGCCGGGCGCGCTGTTCCTCGCCGACGCCTACAGCGGCCTGCTGGAGCAGGGCGTGTTCACGGTGCAGTGGTGGAACGTGCACAACGGCATCGGCACGGTCTCCGAGGTGGCCGGGCAGACCGACTACGGCGACTTCGGGCTGCTGTCCAGCGGCAACTGCACGAACGACGGCGAGGTGTGCCAGCCGGCGTTCAACACGCCGTTCGCGCCGTACCACGCGTTGTCCATGATGAACCTGTTCGCCCGGCCCGGTGACCAGCTCGTCCGCGCCGGAACCGACCAGCCGCTGGTGGCCGCGCACGCGGTCCGCCGGCCGGACGGCAGCCTCGCGGTCCTGCTGCTCAACAAGGACCCGGAGAACGCACACCCGGTGGCGCTCGACTACGCCGGGTTCACCCCGGCCGACGAGGCGCCAACAGTGCACACGTTCACCAACGGCGCGACCGCGATCAGCACCGCCCGCGCCGGCAGCGCGGCGGCGCGGACGCTGCCGCCGTACTCGCTCACCACGCTCGTGCTGCGACCGGCCGGCAGCTCGGCCGGGCGGCCCGGCGCCCCGGGCCGGCCGACGGCGAGCGCGGTGACCGACCGCGCGGCGACCATCTCCTGGCCGGCGGCCACGCCGGGCGCGTCGCCGATCGCCAAGTACGAGGTGCACCGGCAGTACGGGGCGGTGAGCGAGCAGCTCGGCGAGACCGCCGGAACGTCCCTCACGGTGGGCAACCTCGAACCGGGCGCCCGCTACACGGTCAACGTGCTGGCCCGGGACACGGCTGGACAGGTCTCCTGGTCGTCGCCACCGCTGACGTTCGCCACCGGCAGCCCGGCCGAGAGCTCCTGCGCGGTGCGGTTCAACGACGACAACGACTGGGGCAACGGGTACGTGGCGAACGTCGAGGTGATCAACACGGGCGCGAAGGCCGTCGACGGCTGGACGCTGACCTGGACCTGGCCGACGGCCTGGCAGCAGGTGAGCAGCGGGTGGAGCGCCACCTGGGACCAGCAGGGCCGCGACGTCCGGGTGACGCCCACCGCCGACAACCGGCGGCTCGCCGCCGACGGCGGGAGCACGACTGTGGGCTTCGTCGGCGCGTACAGCGGGCCGAACGTGCCGCCGGCGGCGTTCCGCCTCAACGGCACGGTCTGCACGCTGCGCTGAGGAGTCCTCAGCCGCGGCCGGGTGGCCGCAGCCGTACGTCGGCCGCCGCCGGGACCTTCGGGTTCCGGCGGTGGCCGGCTCGCCGGGGCGCCGGCACCACGTGCGGGCGCACCGGTCCGGACGGGAGCGTGGGCGGTTCCGGCACGGCCGTCGGCAGGACGGCCAGGATCGCCACGAGCAGCACCACCGCGACGACACCGTCGAGCCAGTAGTGGTTGCCGGTGACCACGACCACGAGCGCTGTCGCCAGGGGGTGGAGCAGCCAGAGCCAGCGGAGGCGTCCGGTGGTGACCGCCATCAGCGCCAGCGCGATCGCCAGCGCCCAGCCCACGTGCAGCGACGGCATGGCCGCGTACTGGTTGCTGAGCTGGTCGGTGTCGGGGGGACCGTAGACGCTCGGGCCGAACCGGGTGCCGGTGTCGACCATCCCGGTGAGCGCGGTCAGCCGGGGCGGCGCGAGCGGAATGCAGACGTGGAGCACCAGCGCCACCGCCGTGAGCGACGCCAGGGCGCGGCGCAGCCGCAGGTAGTGGGCCGGGCGGCGCAGCCAGAGCCAGACCAGGCAGAGCACGGTGGCCGGGAAGTGCATGTAGGCGTAGTACGAGTTGGCGACGCGTACCAGCAGCTCCTGCGACAGCAGCGGCCCCTGCACGAGCATCTCGTCGGGCAGGCGCAGCAGCCGTTCCAGCCGCCAGACCCACTCGCCGTTTGCCAGGGCCACCTCGGCGTGCCCGGCCACCACCTGCCGGCCCGCCTTGTAGGCCAGGAAGAGCACGGCGACCAGCGCCAGCTCACGCGCGGCCCGCTGCCATACGGCGAGACGGGTGGGCGCGGTCCGCGTGACGTCCACGGCTCCTCCTTCGGTTCGTCCCCGCATGGGCCAGGGCCGCCGCCGGGGTCGGCGACGGCCCTGGGGGTACGGGCTCAGCGGCGGGCGCGTTCCTCCCGGCCGGCCGAGTCCACGCTCACCTCGTCGAAGGCGGGCGCGCCGTCGACGGCGTCCGCTCCCACCGCCACCGATCGGCCGGTGTCCGGCAGGTCGAGGCTGGAACGCAGGGTGACCGGGCGCAGCAGCAGCGCCGCCACGATACCGACCACCGCGATGGCGGCCGAGATCAGGAAGATATGCCCGGTCGCGTCCCCGTATGCGGCCCGGACGATCTGCCGGACCGGTTCGGGCAGCGCGTCGAGGTTGAGCGTGCTGCCGCCGCCTCCGCCGGAGGCGGGGATGCCGGCCGCGGCCAGGTCGTGGTTGATCCGGTCGGTGACCCGGCGGGCCAGCACCGCGCCGAGCACCGACACGCCGATGGTGCCGCCCAGCGAGCGGAAGAAGGCGACGCTGGCGCTCGCCGCGCCGATGTCCTTGAGCGAAACGGTGTTCTGCACGGCGAGCACCAGGTTCTGCATGGTCATGCCGACGCCGACGCCGACGATGAACATCGCGATGCCGACGAAGACCAGCGAGGTCTCGTGGTCGATGGTGCCGAGCATGCCGAACCCGATGACCAGCACGACCGCCCCGAACACGATGTACGGCTTGATCTTCCCGGTGGCGGTGATCATCCGGCCCGCCACGATCGAGGAGATCAGCACGCCGGCCATCATCGGGATGGTGAGCAGGCCGGCCTCGGTCGGGCTGTAGCCGCGGCCGATCTGGAAGTACTGGCCGAGGAAGACCGCGCCGCCGAACATCGCCATGCCGACCGCGAGGCTGCCCAGGATCGCCAGGGCGGTGGTGCGCTCGCGGACGATGTGCAGCGGCACCACCGGTTCGGCGGCCCGCGCCTCCACCCAGACGGCGAGCGCGAGCAGCAGCACCGCGCCGCCGACCATGGCGCCGCTCTGCCAGGAGACCCAGGCGAACGAGTCGTCGACGAACGAGATCCAGATCAGCAGCACGCTGACGCCGGCGGCGATGAGCGTGGCGCCCAGATAGTCGATCTTGACGTTGTCCCGGCGCGCGGTGGGCAGGTTCAGGGTGATCTGGAGCAGGAACAGCGCGACGGCGGCGACCGGCACACCGACGAAGAAGCACCAGCGCCAGCCGAGCCACGAGGTGTCCACGATCAGGCCACCCAGCAGCGGGCCGCCCACGGTGGCCAGCGCCATCACGCCGCCCAGGTAGCCGTTGTAGCGGCCCCGCTCGCGCGGCGGGATCATGGCCGCGATCGCGACCTGCACCAGCGCCTGGAGGCCGCCGACGCCGATGCCCTGGAAGGCGCGGGCGGCGATGAGCTGTCCGGCGCTCTGCGCGAAGCCGGCCGCGACCGATCCGACCAGGAACACCACGATGGCGACCTGGATCAGCAGCTTCTTGTTGAACAGGTCGGCCAGCTTGCCCCAGATCGGGGTGGTCGCGGTGGCGGTGAGCAGGGTGGCGGTGACCACCCAGGTGTACTGCGTCTGCGAGCCGTTGAGCGCTCCGATGATCTTCGGCAGGGCCGTCGAGACCACTGTGCCGCTCAGCATGGCCACGAAGAGCACCAGCAGCAGGCCGCTGAGTGCCTCCAGCGTCTGCCGCCGGTTCATGGGGGCGGCCTCAGCCGTCGCGGTGGGTGCGCTCATCCGCGCGTCCTCCAGGTGTGTCGATTGGGTTGGCCGCTTCGTTGCCTCAAGCAATCAACACTAAACCTTGCCCGGTAGGCAAGTTTGCCCATTGAGAAATGGCTCACCTACGCTAGCCGCATGGACGAGTGCACCGGCCTGCGGGAACGCAAGAAGGCGGCAACCCGCCTCGCGCTGCACGAGGCGGCGCTGTCGCTCGCCGCCGAGCACGGCCCGGACCGGATCACCGTCGAGGCCATCGCCGACGCCGCGAACGTGTCCCGGCGCACGTTCTCCAACCACTTCAGCGGCAAGGAGGAGGCCCTCTTCCACGGCGACACGCTGCGGCTGCGCCGGCTCCTCGCGCTGGTCGCCGAGCAGCCGGCGGAACTCGGGCCGTGGGCCACGCTGACCCGGGCCGCCCTCATCCAAGCCGAGGAGGGCTACGACGACCCGGCCGAGCCCTGGCTCAACCGGCGACGGCGGCTGCACGGCCACCCGAGCCTGGCCGCCCACCAGGTCGGCGCGTACGCGGCCCAGGAGCGGGAGATGGCCGCGGAGTTGGCCCGCCGGCTGACCGGGCCCGACTCGCCGCTGCGGGCCCGGGTCGTCGCCGCCACGTTCCTCGCGTCCCTGCGCGTCGCCGCCCACGAGTGGCTGGAACACCCCGGCCGGCCGCTGCGCGACGTGCTGCGCGACGTGCTCGCCCGCGCCGCCCCGGCGGACGGCTGAGCGCTCCCCCAGCCGGGAACGGTGGAATGACCACGAACGGAACACCCCACCTGACCTGGGCTGACAGACTCGCCCGGTGGGTGCCGACCGCTGGCGCAAAGGGCTCGGACCGGCGACCGGCGTCGCCCCGGCGACCCGGGTCGACCGGTTCGAGGTCTTCTTCGACCTCGTCTTCGTGGTCTCCTTCTTCATCATCACGCGCGCCACCGCCGCGAACGTCACACCGCGGGAGCTGCTGCACGCGCTGCTGGTGCTCGCCGTGCTCTGGTGGTGCTGGGTGGTGCACAGCGCGGTCGCCGCCCGGCTGCGCCTGGGCGAGGGCTTCGTGCCGATCCTCATGGTGGTCGGCATGATCGCGCTGTTCACGTTCGCGCTCGCGCTGCCGCAGACGTTCGGCGACCTGGACAAGGGCAGCGCCGGGCCGATCCTGGTCACGATCAGCTACGTGGTGATCCGGCTCGTGCACACCGCCCTGTACTGGTACGCCACCCGCGACGACCCGCCGGCCCGGCGCAAGCTGCGGCTGTTCCTGCCTGAGGCGCTGGTCACCGCCACCCTGCTGCTGGTGGCGGCGCTGCTGCCGCCGCGCGTAGCCCCCGACGTCGGCCCGTGGCTGCGCGACGGGCTCTGGATCGCGGTCGTCGCCATCCAGTACAGCAGCGGCCTGCTCGCCGGCGCCGACGGCTGGAAGATCACCTCGGCCGAGCACTGGACCGAGCGGTACGACCTCATCCTGATCATCGCGCTCGGCGAGTCGGTCATCTCGGTCGGCGTCGGCGGCAACCTGCTCGGCCAGCCGGTCACCTGGCCCGCGATCCCGGCGGCGATCTTCGGCATCCTGTTCACCGCGGCGCTCTGGTGGGCGCACTTCGACATGATCGGCCCGGCCGCCCGGATCGCGCTGCACGCCGCGCAGGGCCGTCCGCGGGTCGCGCTGGCCCGCGACGCGTACGCGTATCTCTACCTGCCCATGATCGCCGGGGTGATCCTGTTCGCGATCGGCGCCGAGGAGCTGGTCCGGATCGTCACCGACCCGGCGGGCGGCCCGGCGGAGCGCGGCCACGGGCCGGCGGTGCCGCTGCTCTTCGGTGGCGTTCTGGTCTACCTCGCCGCCAACATGGCGTTCCAGTGGCGGGCGTTGCGGACGCTGTCCTGGACCCGGCTCGGCACTGTGGTGCTGCTCGCCGCGGCGCTGCCGGTCGGCCGGCACCTGCCGGCGCTCGCCGCGCTGGGCCTGCTCACCGCGATCTGCGTGGCCCTCGTCGGCGCCGAGCTGGTGATCTTCGCCGATTCCCGGGTCGCGTTGCGCCGGCTCATGCACGAGGAGAAGACGAGCGCCGAGGAGAGCGAGGCGGCCTGGCGGGCCCGCTGGCGCGAGGACGGCGACAGCGCCCCGCGCCGATCTTGACACAGGACCTAGAGTCTCCGCGTGATCGAGATCGTCACCGAGGTCGACCTGTTCCACCCGCCCGCCCGGGTCTGGCGGGCGCTCACGGAACGCGCGTTGCTTGCCAAGTGGTTCGCCGACAGCGCGCCCCGGTCCGACCGGTGGATCCTGGCCACCGCCGCGCTGCCCGGCTACGACGGCGACACCGAGGTGGAGACCGTCGAGGTGCGTGCGCCGCAGCGGCTGGTGGTCCGCTGCCGGGAGGACGGCCGGGCGACCCGTCTCGCCTGCGACCTGACCCCGACCGCGCTCGGCACCCGGCTGTCCGTACGCGAGGTGCTCGAAGACGGCGACTGGGACGCCGACGCCCGCGCCGAGCAGCACGAACAGGCAGTCACCGGACGGCTGCCGGCGATCCTCGACTGGCTGGCGTTCCAGAACGTCGACCTGCGCCGCGCCGAGGGCGGGCTGACCGCCGAACTGCCGGTGGTCCGGCTGCTCGGCGACGAGCACCGCCGGCCCGGGCGGCGCCGGGTGCTGCTGGTGGCCGGCGCTGTGACGCTGCTCGCCGCGGCGGCCGGGGCGACGGTGTGGGCCACCGGCGACGACCCGCCCGCGCCGGCCGCGCCGCTCCCGACGACGTCGCTCGTCATGCCGTCCAGCGCCACGCCGTCGGCCCGCCCCACGACCGCGCGGCCCACGCCCAGCCCGAGCCGCCGCAGCGCGTCGCCCTCGCCGACACCATCACCCACCCCCAGCCGTACGCCGAGCCCGACGCCCTCGACTGTCGCGGCGGCGCCGCTGAGTGCCACCTACGAGACGGTCACCGACCGGGTCTTCGGCTACCGGGGCCAGGTGGTGCTGCGCAATCCCGGACCGTCGCCGCGTCCGGGCTGGACGGTCACCGTGACGCTGCACGACGGCGCCACGGTGGGCAGCGTGAGCGGGGCCGAGGCGAAACAGGACGGCGCCGTGGTGACGTTCACCGGCGGCGTGTTGCCGGGCGGCGAGACCGCCACCATCCGCTTCGACGTCCGCGACCCCGACCCGGGCCACGACGCCCCCGCCGCCTGCGCCACAGAGAACACCCCCTGCACCCCCGCCTGAGGGCTTCACCACGTCGATCATGAAGTTGGGCCGTGGATTCGTCCGCATTGACGACGGCCAACGTCATGATCGCCGCATCCCGGGCGGGTGGGGCGTGGGCGGATGGGGCGTGGGCGGGCGGGGGTGCCGGTGCGGTGGGTGCGGAAATGGGTTGTTGAGTGCATGGGAGCGCTCCCGTAACATCCCTGACGCGGCTGTTAACGCTCACAAAACAATCGCCACCGCCAATGTCGGAGCCGCTGCCCCCGCAGGAGGTCATTCCATGTCCAGATCTAGGTCAGTCAATGCCATATTGGCGTCGGCAGGCGCCGCGCTGCTGGCGTCGGGGACCGTCGCCGTGGCCCTGCCCGCCGGGGCAGCCGCCGCCGGCTGCTCGGTCAACTACGCGATCTCGTCGCAGTGGCAGGGCGGCTTCGGCGCCAACGTCACCGTCACGAACCTCGGTGACCCGGTGTCGAGCTGGACGCTGACGTGGTCGTTCGGCGCCGGGCAGACGGTCACCCAGTCGTGGAACACGAGCCTGACCCAGAGCGGGTCCGCGGTCACCGCGCGCAACGTCGACTACAACGGGTCGATCCCGACCAACGGCAGCACGTCATTCGGCTTCAACGGCTCCTGGACCAGCAGCAACCCGGTGCCGAGCAGCTTCGCGCTCAACGGGGTGACCTGCACGGGCGGCACCACCACGCCGACCGGGGGCCCGACCGGCGCGCCCACCACCGCACCGCCCACCACGGCGCCGCCGACCACCGCACCGCCCACGACACCGCCGCCGGGCAACACGTGCAGTCTGCCGTCGTCGTACCGGTGGTCGTCCACAGGTGCGTTGGCGCAGCCCCGGTCGGGCTGGGTGTCGCTGAAGGACTTCACAGTGGTGCCCTACAA